>CAUPOD010000127.1:0-6983 GCA_963512745.1 uncultured Burkholderia sp.
CAAATTACCCAAGGGCTACTCCCGCGTCGAGAATGGCCGTCGTGAGGCGCTTACCACCTACCCGTACTGGCATCAGAAGGGTTTCGACGAATGCAATCCGAAGCCGACGACGTGGTGAGCACGTAACGTCATCGCGTAAACGGCAACGGCCGGCCCCAAGGGGCCGGCCGTTTGCCTGAATCCTATCCGACCGGAAAACGCTTTACGCGAGCGCGGTCTGCACTTCGAAACCGAAGCCGCTCGGCGCGGCCTGCTGATCGTCGAAGCTGACGATCTCGTACGCGCTCTCATCGGCGAGCAGCGCGCGCAGCAGTTGGTTGTTGAGGCCGTGGCCCGACTTGTACGCGGTATACGACGCGAGCAGCGGATGCCCGACCACGTACAGGTCGCCGATCGCATCGAGCATCTTGTGGCGCACGAACTCGTCGTCGTAGCGCAGCGCGTCGTTGTTGAGGATGCGGTACTCGTCGAGCACGATCGCGTTGTCCATGCTCGCGCCGCGCGCGAGACCCATCTCGCGCAGCATCTCGGCCTCGTGCGCGAAGCCGAACGTGCGCGCGCGCGCGATCTCGCGCACGTACGACGTCTGCGCCAGATCGACCTCGAGCGCCTGCCCCGTCTTGTCGACGGCCGGGTGGCGGAAATCGATCGTGAATTTGACCTTGAAGCCGAAGTACGGATCGAGACGCGCGAACTTGTCGCCGTCGCGGATTTCGACGGGCTTCGTGACCTTGATGAAACGCTTGGCCGCGTTCTGCTCTTCGATGCCCGCGGATTGCAGCAGGAACACGAACGAAGCGGCACTGCCGTCCATGATCGGGATTTCCTCGGCCGTCACGTCGACGTAGAGGTTGTCGATACCGAGGCCCGCGCAGGCCGACATCAGATGCTCGACCGTCGAGACGCGCGCACCATCCTTCTGCAGCACCGACGCGAGGCGCGTGTCGCCGATCGACATCGCCGAGGCCGGGATATCGACAGGCGTCGGCAGATCGACGCGCGAGAACACGATGCCCGTGTTCGCCGCGGCCGGCCGCAACGTCAGCACGACCTTGCGGCCCGAGTGCAGACCGATGCCGGTGGCCTTGACGATGGATTTGATGGTGCGCTGCTTCAACATGGCGGTAAGCTCACCGATTGAAATACTCAATCGAAGATTTTTATTCAATAGCAGCAATTATAGCGCACTTCAAAACCCTATGCTTGCCGCGTCCAGTATCAACTGTTTCGGGACGTTACCCCTTGAAATACGCGGAACGGACCGGTGCCCGGAGCGGAGGCGCTCCCGGACACCGGCCGGTCTCACGACCGCGCCGCATGCCGCGCCCGGCGTTACCTGTCGGCCACGCCGCGCACTGCTTCAGCGCGTCAAACCAGCGAGAATGCTCGCCGCATCGCTGACTTCGAACTTGCCCGGCGTCTCGACGGCGAGCGTTTCGACCACGCCGTCGTCGACCACCATCGCGTAGCGCAGGGAACGAATCCCCATGCCGCGCGCCGACAAATCCTGCGTCAGCCCCAGCGCATAGGCAAAAGCCGCACTGCCGTCCGCGATCATGCGCACCTTGCCCGCGGTGTGCAAATCGCGTCCCCACGCGCTCATCACGAACGCGTCGTTGACGGCCACGCACCAGATCTCGTCGATGCCGGCCGCGCGCAATGCGTCGGCTTGCTCGACATAACCCGGGACGTGCTGGGTCGAACAGGTCGGCGTGAACGCGCCCGGCAATCCGAAGATCACCATGCGTTTTCCCGCCGTCCGCTCGGCCACACTAAGCGCAGCCGGCCCCGGCGCACTCCCGTCGGCAGGCGCTTCGACGAACTCGAAGAGCCTGACGTCGGGCAGCCGGTCGCCTACTTGGATCATGGCTGGTTCCTTTTCTTGCTTGTCTTGCTTCGCTTCTTCTTACTTTACTGCCTGCACTCGGCTGCACCCGCTCCGCGACGGCGGCACGCTACCCACCCCGCTCGCGCCAAGCGTAGAGGGCAAGTCGCCCGGCCCGGCGCCCATGAGACGCGGCCTGCCATATGTCGCTCGCGGTGCCGACGGCGCCCTGCCTCCCGTTGCCGGGCGGCCGGGCGTGTCCGCGCCGAGCCTCAGTCCGCCTGCTTGCGCAGGAAGGCCGGGATGTCGTACGTATCCACGCCCTTCTCTTGCAGCGCCTGCACGTGCGACGCAGCCGTTTCGCGCGAATTGCGCCACACGGCCGGCGTGTCGAACGCGCCGTAATCCGCGGCGTTCGATTGCGCGTGGTTCGAGTACGACTGCGCGACGGCGACCGGCTGGTTGTCGGTGCCCGTGCGCAGCAGCGTCATCGGCGCGCTTTGCTGCTTCTTGGCGGCACGGCCCAAGCCCGTCGCCACCACGGTCACGCGCAGCGCGTCGCCCATCGCGTCGTCGTACACGGCGCCGAAGATCACGGTCGCGTCGTCGGCCGCGTAGCTCTTGATCGTGTTCATGACTTCGCGCGTTTCCGACAGGCGCAGCGAACGGCTCGACGTGATGTTGACCAGCACGCCGCGCGCGCCCGACAGATCCACGCCTTCGAGCAGCGGGCTCGCCACGGCTTGTTCCGCCGCGAGACGCGCGCGATCGACGCCGGCCACCGTGGCCGTGCCCATCATCGCCTTGCCCTGCTCGCCCATCACCGTCTTCACGTCTTCGAAGTCGACGTTCACGAGACCGTCGACGTTGATGATTTCGGCGATACCTGCCACGGCGTTATGCAGCACGTCGTCGGCGCACTGGAAGCACTTGTCCATCTCGGCGTCGTCGCCCATCACGTCGAACAGCTTGTCGTTGAGCACGACGATCAGCGAATCGACATGATCTTCGAGCTGCTGCGAGCCCGCTTCCGCGACGCGCATGCGCTTGCCGCCTTCGAACTCGAACGGCTTGCTGACCACGCCGACGGTCAGGATGCCCATCTCCTTGGCGATCTGAGCGACCACCGGAGCGGCACCCGTGCCGGTGCCGCCGCCCATGCCCGCGGTGATGAACACCATGTGCGCGCCGCGCAATGCGTCGGCGACGCGTTCACGCGCTTCCTCGGCCGCAGCCTTGCCCATTTCGGGCTTGGCGCCGGCACCCAGGCCCGTCGCGCCGAGCTGGATCACGTTCGATGCACGCGAGCGCGAAAGCGCCTGCGCATCGGTGTTCATGACGATGAAGTCGACACCTTGCACGCCGCGGTTGATCATGTGCTGCACGGCATTGCCGCCAGCTCCGCCAACGCCGACCACTTTGATGATGGTGCCGTTGGTTTCCGTTTCCAGCATTTCGAATTCCATTTGTTGCCTCCGCATGAATAAAAGCTCGGCCGTTATTCGGCAGGGAATCGGGCAACCCCCTGTCGCGCGCTAGCCGCCGGCACCAGCGCGAATTTCGATTCGGTTAAAAGTTGCTCAGGAACCAGTCGCGCATGCGCGCGAAGATCTGGCCCGTCGAACCCGATTGCACGGCGACCTTGCGGCCGCGCATGCGCTGCGCGCTGCCTTCGATCAGCAAGCCCATCGCCGTCGAATAGCGCGGATTGCGCACCACGTCGGCCAAGCCGCCCGCGTACTCCGGCGCGCCAATGCGCACCGGCTTCAAGAAAATGTCTTCGCCGAGCTCGACCATGCCCGGCATCATCGACGCGCCGCCCGTCAGCACCACGCCCGAGCTCAGCAGCTCTTCGTAGCCCGACTCGCGCACGACCTGCTGCACGAGCGAGAACAGCTCCTCGACGCGCGGCTCGATCACGGCGGCGAGCGCCTGGCGCGACAGCGTGCGCGGACCGCGCTCGCCGAGGCCCGGCACCTCGACCATTTCGTCCGGATCGGCCAGCGCTTGCTTAGCGATGCCGTAGGTGACCTTGATGTCTTCGGCGTCCGGCGTCGGCGTACGCAGCGCCATCGCGATGTCGCTCGTGATCTGGTCGCCCGCGATCGGGATCACGGCCGTGTGACGGATCGCGCCTTCGGCGAAGATCGCGATGTCGGTCGTGCCGCCGCCGATATCGACGAGCACCACGCCGAGGTCCTTCTCGTCCTCGGTCAGCACCGCGAGCGACGACGCGAGCGGCTGCAGGATCAGATCGTTGACTTCGAGGCCGCAGCGGCGCACGCACTTGACGATGTTCTGCGCGGCGCTGACCGCGCCCGTCACGATGTGCACCTTCACTTCGAGGCGGATGCCGCTCATGCCGATCGGCTCGCGCACGTCTTCCTGGCCGTCGATGATGAATTCCTGGGTCAGGATGTGCAGCACCTGCTGGTCGGTCGGGATATTGATGGCCTTGGCCGTCTCGATCACGCGCGCCACGTCGGCCTGCGTCACTTCCTTTTCCTTGATCGCCACCATGCCGCTCGAATTGAAGCTGCGGATATGGCTGCCGGCGATGCCCGTGAAAACGTTCGTGATCTTGCAGTCGGCCATCAGCTCGGCCTCTTCGAGCGCGCGCTGGATCGACTGCACGGTGGCCTCGATGTTGACCACCACGCCCTTCTTGAGGCCCTTCGAATCGCTCTGGCCCAAGCCGATCACCTCGTAGTGCCCCTCGCCTTTCAGCTCGGCTACGATGGCCACGATCTTCGACGTCCCGATGTCGAGGGAAACGAGTAGATCTTTGTAGTCTTTGCTCATGAGAATGCTCTTACGTGTGGTATCCGTTCACTTCTTCTTGGCCTGGGCGGCGTTATCGCTCAGGAACCGCATGCTTGTTGCCCGGATCGCGAACCCGTTCGGGTAGCGCAAATCCGCGTCTTCGATGTTGCTGCCCCAGCGCTGCGTGACCGACGGCCAGGCGGCGATCAGGCGCTGCGTGCGCTGATACAGCGTCTGCGTATTGCGCTCGCGGCCGTAATCGACCTGCATGCCGTTCGACAGCGTCACGGTCCACGCATAGCGCGGCGACAGCGTGACCTGCTCCGGCGTCAGCTTCAGCGGCGCGAACCACTGGCTGAAGTCGTGGTAGCGCGCGACCACTTCGGGCGCGCTGCCGTCGGGGCCGTCGAATTGCGGCAGCTTGTCCTCGTCCACTTCGCCCTGGTTCGCCGTGAACAGCTCGCCCTGCGTCGACACGAACTGGTTGCCGCCCCAGGTGCCCAGCGCTTTGTACTCTTCGAGCGTGACAGCGAGCGCATTCGGCCACACGCGGCGCACGCTCGCGTGGCGTACCCACGGCATCTGCTCGAACGCGGCGCGCGCCGTGTCGAGATCGACCGTGAAGAAATTGCCGCGCAGCTTGCCGACCACGCCGTCGCGCACGGTGAGCGTGCTGATGTGGTCGGTGTCGCCGCTCACGTGAATCGCGCGCAGCGTGAAGGCCGGGCGCTGAATCAGCCAGTAGGCGCCCGCCACGGCCAACGCGACGAGCCACAGCGCGAAGAGCGCGCTGGCGGCTAGGTTCAGTTGGCGTGCGTTATTCCACATGGCTTGCGTCTTGCGTTCCCATTCAAGCGTCGTCGAGCGTCAACGACAAAATCTTCACGACCAGTTCCATGTAGCTGATGCCGACCGCGCGCGCCGCCTTCGGCGGCAGCGAGTGATCGGTCATGCCGGGCGCCGTATTCACTTCGAGGAAGTACGGATTGCCGGCGGCATCGAGCATGAAATCGGCACGGCCCCAATCAGTGCAGCCGAGCACGTCGAACGCGCGGCGCGCGAGACGTTTGAACTCGGCTTCGCGCACGGCATCGACGCCGCACGGGATCAGGTACTGCGTATCGTCGGCGATGTACTTCGCGTGGTAGTCGTAGAACTCGCCCGCGGGCACGATCTTGATCACGGGCAAGTCGAGATCGGCCGCGATGCAGGCCGTGTACTCGCCGCCGCCTTCGATGCTCTGCTCGACGATCACGATCGTGTCGTGACGCGCCGCTTCCTCGAGCGCGGCAACCAGCGCATCGGCCTGCTTGACCTTGATCACGGCGACGCTCGACCCTTCGCTGGCCGGCTTCACGAACAGCGGCAGGCCGAGCCGCGCGACGATCTCCGCGGCGCGCGCCGCGTAGTCGTCGCCGCGCATGACCGTCGCGAACGGCGGCGTCGGAATGCCCGTCTGCTGCCAAATCAACTTGGTGCGGAACTTGTCGAGGCCGAGCGCCGAACCGAGCACGCCGCTGCCCGTGTAGCGGATGCCGTAGAAATCGAGCGCGCCCTGGATCTGGCCGTTCTCGCCGTAGCCGCCGTGCAGCGCGTTGAACGCGCGCGCGAAACCCTCGGCCTTGAGCAAGGCCAGGTCGCGTTCGGCCGGGTCGAACGGATGCGCGTCGATGCCGTAGTCGCGCAGACCCTGCAGCACCAGACGGCCCGAGTTCAGCGATACCTCGCGCTCGGCGGACGCGCCGCCGAACAGTACCGCCACCTTGCCGAAACGTTTCGGATCGATCCCGCTCATGTTGCTTGTTTCCCTTGCTGTGCTTGCACGAGCTTGGCCGGCACCGTGCCGATCGAGCCCGCGCCCATCGTGATCACTACGTCGCCGTCGCGCGCAACGGCGGCGATCGCCGCGGGCAGATCGTCGATCTTGGCCGCGAATACGGGGTCGGGCCGGCCTGCGCTGCGCAACGCGCGCGCGAGCGCCTCGCCGTTGGCCGTCGGAATCGGCGCCTCGCCGGCCGCATAGACTTCGGTCAAGACGAGCGCATCGACGCTCTCGAGCACGTGCACGAAGTCGTCGAAGCAGTCGCGCGTGCGCGTGTAGCGGTGCGGCTGGAACGCGAGCACGAGGCGGCGCCCCGGGAACGCGCCGCGCGCGGCCGCGAGCGTGGCGGCCATCTCGACGGGATGGTGACCGTAATCGTCGACGAGCGTGTAGGCGCCGCCGCCCTGCGCGGCCACTTCGCCATGACGCTGGAAGCGGCGGCCCACGCCGTTGAATTCGGCGAGCGCCTGCTGGATCGCTGCATCGGCCACGCCGAGATCGGTCGCGATCGCAATCGCGTCCAGCGCGTTCTGCACGTTGTGCAGGCCCGGCAGATTCAGCACCACCGCGAGC
>CAUPOD010000128.1:0-6963 GCA_963512745.1 uncultured Burkholderia sp.
AGTTCAGGCTTGATGTTGGGATGGTGGGGCTTGCTGGTAAACCGTCGGCCAGTTAAAGCCTGGGAGGACGGGTGGGGGTGTTCGCTTCCGGTTGCCTACAGAGAACACCCCCACCCGTCCTTTAGTTTTATATGCCCCAAAAAACCAACCCACACACAACTACCTCATCCATTTATTCTTTCCCCAGCCGGTATTTCACCGCCGTGCCCGGTTTATGACGTGAGCGGTAAATTTGCGCGGGTTGGATTTTTAGGGCAATTGAAGCTGAGGATAGGGAGAGGGTACTGGGCGGAGGCAACCGTAGCCCAGTACCCTCTCCCTATCCTCCCAAGCATGAACTTGCCGCTGGTGTTCAACCGCGGCTAGACCGAAACCACTCGCGTTAAAAAGCAAAACACCAAGCAAAGGCTGCTGCGCCCGCAGCAGCTCTCCCTCTCCCCTGAGCCAGCAGAACCAAAACTCACGCGCGCCCGGTACTCCCAAACCCACCCGCACCCCGTTCGCTAGCAGCGAACTCATCGACGATATTAAAGCGAGCCTGCACGACCGGCACGATCACGAGCTGCGCCAAGCGCTCGAACGGCTCCAGCACGAACGTCGTCTGCCCGCGATTCCAAGTCGAAATCATCAACTGACCTTGGTAATCCGAATCGATCAACCCGACCAGATTGCCCAGCACGATCCCGTGCTTATGCCCAAGCCCCGAGCGCGGCAGAATCAGTGCCGCAAACCCCGGATCGGCAACATGAACCGCAAGGCCCGTGGGCACGAGGGCCGTCGCCCCCGGTTCGAGCGTCAACGGCGCGTCGAGACACGCGCGCAAATCGAGGCCCGCGCTGCCCGGCGTCGCGTAAGCGGGCAGATAGTCGCGCATGCGCGCGTCGAGAATCTTGAGATCGAGTTCCATGGCGAAATTCTTGGTTTAACGTGAAGCGGGAAGGCGCTTGGCGATTTCGCCGACAAGCGCTTGAGCCAGCGCGGCCTTATCGGCACGCGGCAGCGGGGTCGAGCCCGCGGCGTCGTACAGCACGACTTCGTTGTCGTCGCGACCGAACGTCTGCGGGCCGAGGTTGCCGATCAGCAAGGGCACGTTCTTGCGTGCGCGCTTGGCGGCCGCATTGCTGTCGAGCGCCTCGCTCTCCGCCGCGAAGCCGACGCAGTACGGCGCGTCCGGCAACGCCGCGACGCTCGCGAGGATGTCGGGATTCTCGACGAATTCGAGCGCGGGCGCTTGCTGGCCGGCGGTTTTTTTGAGCTTGTGTTCGGCGGCGTGCGCAGGACGCCAATCTGCCACCGCAGCTACCGCGATGAATACGTCCGACTGCGGCACGGCGCGCAGCACGGCATCGTGCATCTGCTGCGCGGTTTCGACGTCTTCGCGCGTCACGCCCCACGGCGTGTCGAGGCCGACCGGGCCCGCGACCAGATGCACGATCGCACCGGCCTGCTGCGCGGCGCGCGCGAGCGCGAAGCCCATCTTGCCGCTCGAACGGTTGGTCAGGCCGCGCACGGGATCGAGCGGCTCGAACGTCGGACCGGCCGTGATCAGCACGCGGCGGCCTGCGAGCAGCTTCGGCTGGAAGTGCGCGGCGATCGCTTCGTAGATCGCCTCGGGTTCGAGCATGCGGCCGTCGCCGACTTCGCCGCACGCCTGCGGGCCTGCGTCGGGGCCGAGCACGGCGATGCCGTCGGCGCGCAGCTGCGCGGCGTTGCGCTGTGTGGCGGGGTTCTGCCACATCTGGCGGTTCATCGCGGGCACGACGAGCAGCGGGCAGTCGCGCGCGATGCACAGCGTGGACAGCAGATCGTCGGCCATGCCGTGCGCGAGCTTGGCCATGAAGTCGGTGGAGGCGGGCGCGATCACGATCGCGTCGGCTTCGCGCGACAGGTCGATGTGCGCCATGTTGTTGCCGACGCGCGCATCCCACTGGCTCGTGAACACGGGGCGGCCCGACAGTGCCTGCATCGTCACGGGCGTGATGAATTGGGTGGCCGCCTCGGTCATCGCCACCTGCACGGTGGCGCCTGCCTTGGTCAAGAGGCGGGTGAGTTCGGCGATCTTGTAGCAGGCAATGCCGCCCGTCAGCCCGAGGACGAGATGCTTGCCGGCCAGTTCAGCGTGTGCCAAGGAAACCTCCGGTTCGATGCGAGACGGGCGGCCGGTCCGTCAAGACCGTCCGCCCGCGCAGTGTAAGCCCGGGCCGCGAAACGCGCCCGGCGTGCTCAGCGCGTGCCGCGCACGCGGGTCAGCTCGTCGTAGATCAGCAGGATCGCGCCGATCGTGATCGCCGAATCGGCGAGATTGAACGCGGGCCAGTGCCAGTAACCGATATGGAAGTCGAGAAAGTCGACGACGTGCGTGAGGCGCAGGCGGTCGATCACATTGCCGAGCGCGCCGCCGAGGATCAGCGCGAGTGACAGGCTGAACACGCGCTGCTGGCCGTGGCGCTTGAGCAGATAGCAGATCACGAGCGTCGCGGCGATGCCGAGCGCCGTGAACGCCCAGCGCTGCCAGCCCGGCGCCCAGGCCAGGAAGCCGAACGCGGCGCCCGGGTTGTAGACCAGCGTCAGGTTGAACCACGACACGAGCGCATGCGGCACGCCATAGGGCAGCGTGTTGACGACCGCGATCTTGCTCAATTGATCGAACAGGATCACGATCGCCGAGACGCCGAGCCAGGGCAGCAGCGTGCCGCCCGACGAGGTTTTTACCGCCGAAGTTTTTGCCACTTTTGCCATTTACGCAGCGCTCCGCGTTTCGCCGTTTTCGAAGAGATTGGAAATGCACCGGCCGCACAGCGTGGGATGCTCGGCGTGCGTGCCGACGTCGGCGCAATAGTGCCAGCAACGCTCGCACTTCAGGTATTTCGACGCCGCGACCTCGACGCCTTCCTGGTCTTCCTGCGCGACTTCGGCGACCTGCGCGCCCGACGTGATCAACACGAACTTCAGATCGTCGCCGAGGCTCGCGAGCGCCGCGTAGCGCGGGCCGCTCGCGCGCACCTCGACTTCGGCCTGCAGCGACGAACCGATCAGGTTCGCGGTGCGTGCCTCTTCGAGCGCCTTCGTGACCTGGCCGCGCACTTCGCGCAGCAACGTCCACTTGTCGATCAACGCGGCCGCTTCGTCGACCTGCGGATACGCGTAGTACGTTTCCGTGAAGATCGTCTTCGCGCCTGGCTGGAACACGCGCCACGCTTCCTCGGCCGTGAACGACAGGAACGGCGCCATCAGGCGCAGCAGCCCCTGCGTGATGTGATACAGCGCGGTCTGCGCCGAGCGGCGCGCGCGCGAGTCGGGCGCGCTCGTGTAGAGGCGGTCTTTCAGCACGTCGAGATAGAAGCCGCCGAGATCCTCGGAGCAGTACGTCTGCAGCTTCGCGACCACGGGGTGGAACTCGTACTGGTCGTAGTGCGCGAGCAGTTCGGCTTGCAGTTGCGCCGAGAACGCCACCGCGTAACGGTCGATTTCGAGCCATTCCTCGGGCGGCAGCGCGTCCTTTTCGTAGTCGAAGTCGGACAGGTTCGCGAGCAGGAAGCGCAGCGTGTTGCGGATGCGGCGGTAGCCTTCCGTGACGCGCTTGAGAATTTCCTCCGAGATCGACAGTTCGCCCGAATAGTCGGTGGAGGCGATCCACAGACGGATGATCTCGGCGCCGAGACGCTGCGACACTTCGTGCGGATCGATGCCGTTGCCGAGCGACTTGCTCATCTTGCGGCCTTCGCCGTCGACGGTGAAGCCGTGCGTGAGCAGCGCTTTGTACGGCGCGCGGCCGTCGAGCATCGACGCCGTCAGCAGCGACGAGTGGAACCAGCCGCGGTGCTGGTCCGAGCCTTCGAGGTAGAGGTCGGCCGGGAACTGCAGCTTTTCCTTGTGCGAGCCGCGGATCACGTGCCAGTGCGTCGTGCCCGAATCGAACCAGACGTCGAGCGTGTCGCGGTTCTTCACGTACATGTCGGCTTCGTCGCCGAGCAGTTCGCGCGGGTCGAGCGTCTGCCAAGCCTCGATGCCGCCCTTCTCGACGCGCTGCGCGACGGCTTCGAGCAGCTCGGGCGTGCGCGGATGCAACTCGCCCGTTTCCTTGTGCACGAAGAACGCCATCGGCACGCCCCATTGGCGCTGGCGCGAAAGCGTCCAGTCGGGACGGTTCGCGATCATGTTGAACAGGCGGTGCTGGCCCCAGGCCGGATAGAACGCGGTGTCCTCGACGCCCTTGAGCGCCGTTTCGCGCAGCGTCGGACCCTGGTCCTTCGGCTTCACGTCCATGCCCGCGAACCACTGCGAGGTGGCGCGGTAGATGATCGGCGTCTTGTGGCGCCAGCAGTGCATGTAGCTGTGCCGGTAGCTCTCGCTGCGCAGCAGGTTGCCCGCCTCGCGCAGCGCATCGACCACGCGCGGGTTCGCGTCCCAGATCGACAGGCCGCCGAACAGCGGCAGCGATTCGACGTAGCGGCCGTCGCCCATCACGGGATTGATGATCTCGGCGTCGGTCAAGCCGTGCGCCTTGCACGAGACGAAGTCCTCGATACCGTAGGCCGGCGACGAGTGCACGATGCCCGTGCCGGTATCGGTCGTCACGTAGTCGCCGAGGTAGACCGGCGACGTGCGCGCATAGCCGGGGTTGAGGCCGGCGAGCGGGTGATGGAAGCGCAGGCCGCTCAGTTCGGCGCCGGGCGCCGTGGCGAGCACGGTGCCGGTGAGGCCGAATTCCTCGAGGCACGCCTTGACGCGGTCTTCGGCCAGGATCAGCAGCCCGCGCGGCGTGTCGACGAGCGCGTAGACCACTTCCGGGTGTACGTTGAGCGCCTGGTTGGCGGGGATCGTCCACGGCGTGGTGGTCCAGATCACGATGCCGCCCTCGGCGCGCGGCAGCGCGGGCAGGCCGAACGCCTGCGCCGTGAGTTCCGATTCGGCGAACGGTAACAGCACGTCGATGGTCGGATCGGTGCGGTCCTTGTATTCGACTTCGGCCTCGGCCAGCGCCGAGCCGCAGTCGAAGCACCAGTTCACGGGCTTCAGGCCGCGGTACACGTAGCCCTTTTCGAGGATCTTGCCGAGCGCGCGGATTTCCTCGGCCTCGTTGACGAACAGCATCGTCTTGTACGGATCGTCCCAGTCGCCGAGCACGCCGAGCCGCTTGAAGCCGACCTTCTGCTTCTCGATCTGCTCGGCCGCGTACGCGCTCGCGCGGCGCTGCACTTCGTCGGCCGGCAGCGATTTGCCGAACTGCTTCTCGATCTGGATCTCGATCGGCATGCCGTGGCAGTCCCAGCCCGGCACGTACGGCGCATCGAAGCCGGCCATGTTGCGCGACTTGACGATGATGTCCTTGAGGATCTTGTTGACCGCGTGGCCGAGGTGGATGTCGCCGTTCGCGTACGGGGGGCCGTCGTGCAGGATGAACTTGGGACGGCCCGCGCTCGCGTCGCGGATCTGCTGGTAGACGCCTTGCGTCTCCCAGTCCTTGACCCACTGCGGCTCGCGCTTGGGCAGATCGCCGCGCATCGGGAACGGCGTGTCGAGCAGGTTGACGGGGTACTTGGCCTGCGGTTTGGAATCGGCTTTCTTCTTGTCGCTCATGATGAGATCGTAGTGAAGGCTTGCGGGCGCTCGCGCGCCGGAATCAGGGGGCGCGCCGTCGATGGAAGCGGACGGACGCGCGCGAGTAGGGGAGGCGCCTAGCGCGAGCTAATTCGGTCCGTGGCCGAGACCGCGAAGCCGCCGCCGGCGGCGCGCGCCGCGAAGAACGCGCGCGCCTCGCGCACGTCCTGCTGAATGGCGAGCTTGAGCGCGTCGAGCGTCTCGAAGCGGGTTTCGTCGCGCAGCTTTTTCAGGAATTCGACGCGCACGAGTTTGCCGTAGGCGTCGCCGTGCCAATCGAGCAGATGCACTTCGAGCAGCACGCGGCCCGAGTCGTCGACGGTCGGGCGCACGCCGAGGCTCGCCACGCCCGGCAGCGGCTTGGGACCCAGGCCATGCACGAGCACGGCGCAGATGCCCATCAAGGCCGGCCGCTTGTGCGCGATCGACAGGTTCAGCGTCGGGAAACCGAGATCGCGGCCGAGTTTCTGGCCGTGCGTGACGTGCCCGCTGATCGCGTAGCTATGGCCGAGCGCGCGCGCCGCGGCGTCGAGATCGCCGCTTTCGAGCGCCGCGCGCACGATCGAACTCGAGATGCGATGGCCCTCGGTGTTGGCCACGGTGGCCATGCGCTCGACTTCGAAGCCGTGCCGTTCGCCGGCCGCTTTCAGCGACGAGAAATCGCCAGCGCGCCGCGCGCCGTAGCAGAAATCGTCACCGACGCTGATCCAGCGCGTGTGCAGGCCGTTGACGAGGATGTTCTCGACGAACGCGTCGGGCGTCTGGCTCGCGAAGTGCTCGTTGAAGTGTTCGACCACGACGCGGTCCACGCCGTGTTCGCGCAGCGCCTCCAGCTTGTCGCGCAGCATCGCGATGCGGCGCGGCGCCTTGGCGGGATTGAAGAATTCGCGCGGATGCGGTTCGAAGGTCATGACGCAGACGGGCAGCCCGCGCGCGTCTGCCGCTGCGCGCACGCGCGCGAGCAGCGCCTGGTGGCCGCGATGGACACCGTCGAAATTGCCGATGGTCAGCGCACACGGTGCGCGGCTTTCGGCATTGGGCAGGCCGCGGAAAACTTTCACGATAGCTGGGCGGTAGCGTCGGGACGAACGAAGAGAGCGGCGGGCGCGGATAGCTAAAAGTATGCCCGCAAAAACAAGAGATTATAAACGCTCGCGCGCGCGGCCGCCCCACGCGCTGTAAACCCGGCGCCAGCGCAAAGCTTGGGGGTAAGCCCGAATGGTAAAATCCGCGGATGAAAAAACTCGTCATACTGATTTCCGGGCGAGGCTCCAACATGGAGGCGATCGTCCGGGCCTGCGCGCGGGAGCGCTGGCCGGCCGAGGTGGCGGCCGTGATCGCGAGCCGTCCCGACGCGGACGG
>CAUPOD010000129.1:0-6951 GCA_963512745.1 uncultured Burkholderia sp.
GAATATCCCCGTTGAACGACTGCGGCTTCAGCACATACCCGAGCGCCTGGATCTGCCGCGCGAGCTCGCCGTCGATAGGCTTGTACGGTTCCCAGAAGATCGTGTTCGGCGGCAGCAGCTGATGATGGAAACGCATCGCGGCCACGGCCTCCGGCAACGGCATGCGGAAGTCGTACACGTTATTGATCACCTGAAAGATCGACGTGAAGATGCGCGAGCCGCCCGGCGTGCCGATCACGAGCGCGACCTTGCCGTCCTTGGTCAGGATCGTCGGCGACATCGACGACAGCGGCCGCTTGCCCGGCGCGATCGCATTCGCGTCGCTGCCCACCACGCCGAACATGTTCGCCACGCCGGGCTTCGCCGAGAAGTCGTCCATCTCGTCGTTGAGCACGATGCCCGTGCCCGGCACCACCACGCCCGAGCCGAAATACCCGTTGAGCGTGTAGGTGTTCGACACCGCGTTGCCCCACTTGTCGACGACCGAGAAATGCGTGGTCTCGGCCTTCTCCGGCATCGATGTGCCGAGGCCTGGTTGGACGCCCTTGGTATCGGACGGCCGCTCGGGATCGACTTCGGACGCGCGCCGCGCGAGATAGGCGTCGGCGGTCAGTTGCGCCACGGGCACCTTGTAGAAATCGGGATCGCCGAGATACTGCGCGCGGTCCGCGAACACGCGCTTCTCGATTTCGGCGATCAGATGGATGTAGCGAGGCGAATTCAACGTCACGTCGCTGAAATCGTCCTTCAAATCCGCCTTCATCTTCAGCAGTTGCACGAGGCCGATGCCGCCCGAACTCGGCGGCGGCGCGGTGATCACATGGTAGCCGTTCCAGTTCGCCTCGACGGGCTGCCGCCAGACGGCCTTGTACGCGAGCAAATCGCGCTTCGTGATAAGTCCGCCGTCCGCGTGCATGGCCGCGACGATCAAGTCCGCCGTCTTGCCCGCGTAAAAGCCCTTCGCGCCGTCGTTCGCGATGCGCGTGAGCGTGGCCGCTAGTTCGGGCTGCTTGAAGATCTCGCCGGCCTTCATCGCACCGAAATAGCGGTCGAAATCGGTCTTGCCCGCGAAGTCCTTGGCCGCCTCGTCGCGGCGCTGCTGCAATTGCTCGCTGACCTCGAAGCCGTCCGCCGCGTAATGAATCGCCGGCGCCAGCACCTGCTTCCAGGTCAGGCGGCCGAAGCGCCGCTGCGCATCCCACATGCCGTCCACCGTGCCCGGCACGCCGACCGCCTCCGCGCCGACGAGGCTGAGCCCCGGCACGACGTTGCCGTCGCGGTCGAGATAGAGCGTCTTGGTCGCCGCGAGCGGCGCCTTCTCGCGGTAGTCGAGGAAATACGGCTTGCCGCGCACGTAGAGCGTCATGAACCCGCCACCGCCGATATTGCCCGCCTCCGGATACGTAACGGCCAGCGTGAACGCGATCGCCACCGCCGCATCGACCGCGTTGCCGCCTGCCTTGAAGATCCGCTCGGCCGCATCCGCGCTGAATTTGTCCGCGACCGCGATGGCCGAAGCATCGAGCACCGCGGACTGTGCGGCGGGGGCCTTCGCGCAAGCGGGCGCGCTTTCGACGAAACCGGCCGTGATCGCCGCATACGCAACCAACATTACGCCGGCGGAAGTTTTGACTCGATCGAGCATCTTCATGGGATGTCTCCGATGAAAGGCCATTGTAGGGGGACCTGGGCGGGATGCGCCCCGGAACGGTATACATCGTACAAACTATTCGCGGAACCGATTTGCCAATCCCGGCCGCAAAAGAGACGAAACGCGGCAGTGCGCAACGGCACGCCGCCCCACCCGCTCCGGCGTTGCACGGCCGTTCTTGCCATTCCCCGGCACGAATGGCAAATTGGGCCGTCCCCGGCACCCGCGCCGATTCCAACTCATGCCCGCCGCGCCCATGCCCCTGCCCGTACCGACGCTGCATACGTCCCGCCTGCTCCTGCGCCCGTTCGCGGAAACCGACCTGGACGCCATCTTCGCGCTCCAGAGCGACCCCGACGTGACGCGCTACTGGGACGCCCCGCCCTGGAAAACGCGTGCGCAAGCGGAGCGTTTCATCGCCATGTGCCGCAAGATGGAAGAGGACGGCACCGGCATCCGGCTAGCCGTCGCGCGGATCGGCGACGGCGCATTCATCGGTTGGTGCACGTTGGGCAGCTGGAATCCCGAGTTTCGCAGCGCGCGGATCGGCTACTGCTTCGAAACCGCCGCCGGGGCCGCGGATTCGCGACCGAAGCCGCGCGCGCCATGCTGCAATGGGCGTTCGCGACGCTCGACCTGAACCGCGTGCAAGCCGAGGCCGACACGCGCAACGCGGCGTCGGCCCGCGTGCTGGAGAAACTCGGCTTCGCGCGCGAAGGCACGCTGCGCGAGGATTGCGTCGTGGAAGGCGTGGTCTCCGATACCTGGGTGTTCGGGCTGCTCAGGCGGGAATTCCGCGCCGCGCGCGAAGCCGGCGCATGAGCGCCCCGCCTCCAACCGCATTAGCGCATCGATGCGAGGACAACCATGCAAATTCAGGCCGTCCAGGCGCAAGACACGCAGGCAATCGGCGCGCTGATGCGGCGCGTCGTCACGACGAGCCTGGGTTTGGCGCCCCAGGAACTCGCCGGCGTGCTCGAAAACGTCGAGCAGAATCTGTACTGGGCGCAAGCGTACCCCGATCTCGCGGTCCATTTGAAATGCACCGACGGCTCGCGCATCGTGGGCGTGGTGCTGATCAAGCATTTCTGGAACCTGTGCAGCCTGTTCGTCGATCCCGGCGCGCAACGCCGCGGCATCGGCCGCGCGCTGCTGAGTCAGGCGATCCGCCGCAGCGCGTCCAGAAACACCGTCGGCTACGTGCGCGTGAACGCGGCGTCCGGCGCGGTGCCGTTCTACCAGGCGCTGAATTTCCGCGTCATGGAGAACCAACCGCGCTGGGGCACGAGCGTGCCGATGCGGCTGCCGCTGGATTAGAGCGCTCTATCTAGAAAAAAATTGGCATGTATCTAGGGTTAACCCTATAATAGGGTTAACGCTTATTTCATCGTCCCTGCGCGGGAGAATTTGATCATGTCGATGCTGAACCGCTTCTTTCATTTCCTGACCATGTCGTCCGAACAACGCGACCGCGAGTACGCCGAGGCGTACCTGTCGAACGCGACGGACATTTACGATCTCGAGCATCGTATGCGCGAGCTCAACAACGAAGGGCTGTACCGCTAAGCAGCCGTCTCGCTCGGGCGCGCCATGCGCGCCGGGCAGACCATGCGCAAAGGGGGGCGGACAGAAATTGTCCGCCCCCCTTTTTTCATTTGCTGCGCGTCCTTGCCGCGCGGCTTCGAAACCATTCGGCATTCATCGGCATCAAACAGCGTCAATCCCAACGCCAAGACCCGGTAGAATATGACATTTTTTTGACGGCGCGACCCCGCGCGCCAGCTATCTACGAGGTCTTTCGCGTATGTTCGGCCGCTTTATGCCCAGAGAGGGCAAATTCTTCACGATTTTCGACGCGCACGCGAAATACGTAGTCGATGGGAGTCGTGCCCTCGAACATTTCATCGAAAACCTGCACGACGCCGAGACCAACCGCCGCGCGATCAAAACCATCGAGAAATCGGCCGACAAGCTGACCAACGAGTGCAACAACCTGCTGCACAAGACATTCATCACGCCGTTCGACCGCGACGAGATCCAGCAACTGATCAACGCGATGGACGACATTCTCGACACGATCGAGGACGTCGCCAACACCATCACGCTGTACGAGGTGCATGCGCTGCCGACCGACGCGATCGAATTCGCGCGCCTCGGCACCGCGAGCGCCCTACAGGTGCAGAAGGCCGCCGCCATGTTGTCGGACATGAAGCAGGCCGACCAGATCCTGCGCGCGTGCGACGAGATCGACCGGCTCG
Source organism: uncultured Burkholderia sp. (assembly GCA_963512745.1). Classification (GTDB taxonomy): domain Bacteria; phylum Pseudomonadota; class Gammaproteobacteria; order Burkholderiales; family Burkholderiaceae; genus Burkholderia. Next base: position 3,910 of record CAUPOD010000129.1, read on the forward strand.
AATCGGAAGCCGACACCCTGCTGCGCACGGCGATATCCCGGCTGTTCCGGGAAGAAAACGACGTGAAGACCCTGATCAAACTGAAAAGCGTGTACGAGTTGCTCGAAGCGATTACGGACAAGTGCGAGAACGTGGCCACGATCATCCAGACCATCGTGCTCGAAAACGCCTGAACGGATCCCTCTCATGCATTCGGTCCAACTCGCACTCTGGTCGGTGATTGCGCTGATCGCGATCGCGCTCCTGTTCGACTTCATGAACGGCTTTCACGACGCCGCCAATTCGATCGCCACCGTGGTCTCGACCGGGGTGCTGAAACCGCAGCAGGCCGTGGCCTTCGCGGCGGTGTTCAACGTGATCGCCTATTTCGTGTTCCATCTGGGCGTCGCCAAGACCATCGGCAAAGGCACGATCGACCCGACGATCGTCGATCAATACGTGATATTCGGCGCGCTCGTCGGCGCGATCGGGTGGAACGTGCTGACCTGGTATTACGGCATTCCGTCGAGTTCGTCGCACGCGCTGATCGGCGGCCTGGTCGGCGCGGCGCTGGCCAAATCGGGCTGGGGCGCGCTCAATATCGCGGGCATCATGAAGACGGTGGCATTCATCGTCATCTCGCCGCTGCTCGGCTTCGTGCTCGGCTCGGGCTTCATGCTCGTCATCTCGTGGCTCAATTTCCGCACGCCGCCGAGCAAGGTGGACCGGCGCTTCCGCAGGCTGCAGCTGCTGTCGGCAGGCATGTACAGCCTCGGGCACGGCGGCAACGATGCGCAAAAGACCATCGGCATCATCTGGATGCTGCTGATCGCGAGCGGCTACGCGTCGATGAGCGCGAGCGCGCCGCCGGTCTGGGTGATCGTCGGCTGCTATGTGTCGATGGGGCTCGGCACGCTGTTCGGCGGCTGGCGCATCGTGCGCACGATGGGTCAGAAGATCACCAAGCTCAAGCCCGTCGGCGGCTTCTGCGCGGAGATGGGCGGCGCGCTGACGCTGTTTATCGCGTCGGCGCTCGGCATCCCCGTGTCGACCACGCATACCATCACGGGCGCGATCGTCGGCGTCGGCGCCACGCGGAAATTGTCGGCGGTGCGCTGGGGCGTGGCGGGCAATATCGTGTGGGCGTGGGTGCTTACGCTGCCCGCGTCGGCGCTGCTCGGCGCGTGCGCTTGGTGGGTCGGGAAGAAGTTTCTGTAAGCGTGCCGGGGGCGGCCGCCCTCCCCGGCCGCACGATTCGGCTGCGCACAGCCTCCACGCGCCTCGGCCGCTCGGGCCCGAGCGCTCAATCCTTCAAATATCCGCCCACCGCGCGCCACTCGCCCAGCTTCGCCTCGTAAGGCACCGACGCATGCGCCGGGCTGCTCGACGGCAGCCGGATGAGCCGCAAGCGATTCGCCATGTCGCCGAGCGCCTTCGCGCCGATCTTGGCGGCCGTCGCGCCGTTGAACGCAATCGCGGCCAGCGCCGGCAGCGTTTCGACGAGCGCGATCAGATCGTTGCTCGCGTGATTCCGGATGCTGCTGTCGAGACTGCCCGCGCGCTGCGCCTGCGCCACCACGTCCCATAGGCCGATGCCGTGTTCGAGCAGCGTCGCGAGGCGGTCCTCATAAGCCATGCCTGCGAGATTGCGGCCGATCACGTCGCCGACCAATTTCCAGAAACGATTCTGCGGATGCGCGTAATACTGCCCGCGCGCGAGCGAAGCCTCGCCGGGCAGGCTGCCGAGTACCAGCACGCGCGTATCGGGCGCGACCACGGGCGCGAAGCTGCGCTTGGTCGCGGAAATGTCTTGGGCTACCATCGTCACACCGTATCTTCCATGAGAGCCGTGATGAAACACGCCGGCGCCGCCGCGCTCGACCAGCTCGAACCGTTGTTGGCGCGGCTGCGCACGCTGCCCGAACTGCGCGAAAAAACGCGCGGCGTGTTCTACCGGCGCGGCCAATCGTTCCTGCACTTCCACGAAGATCCGCTCGGCCTGTTCGCCGATTTACGCGGCGGCGGCACGTTCGAGCGCTTCGCGGTCAATTCGGCGCAGGAAGCAAACGCGCTGTTCGAACGCACCACGGCAACGCTGGCCGAAACGGCCGCGCGATAACCGCTAAAATTCAGGCACTACACCTACTTCAACGCCCCGCCATGCCCATTCTCGGTATCGACCACTACAACCTGCGCGGCGACCGCGCGACGCTCGATCGACTCTGCGCGTTCTACGCCGACGTGGTCGGCCTACGCGTCGGCCCGCGCCCGCAAATGGCGCGCCACGGCTATTGGCTCTATGCCGGCGAAAACGCGCTGCTGCACCTGAGCGAAGTGCGTCCCGGCGAAACGCGCGACAGCCACGTCACGGGCACGTTCGATCACGTGGCGTTCGCATGCCGCGGCTGGGACGAAACCTTGGCGCGCCTGAATCGGCACGGCATCGAATACCGCGTCTCCGATCTCGCGCCGCCCGAACCGCGCCAGATTTTCTTCAGCGATCCGCAAGGCAACGGCATCGAGCTGAACTTCGCGCGCAACGCGCTCGGCTGAAGCCGAGGCCGAGCCCAAGCAGCGCCGCAAACGTGAAGCCGGGCGACCACGCCCGGCTTCGTTTCAACGCAGCGGCAAGCGCCGCGCTTCGAGATGCGCCCACAGCGCGGGCAAAAAACATTCGGTGACCATGAGCGGCGCGCCGTGGCGCACGAATACCGAACGCCGCGCCGCATACGTATGGGGCCGCTCTTCATGGCGCGCGTCGGCCGCCGACGCCAGCGCATACAGTGGATGCGCGGCCGACACGCGGCGGCTCGTCAACCCCGAGCGCGACACCTGCACGTCGCGATAGAGCAGCTCCGCGAGCGGCCGCGTGCGCAAGCGGCGGATCGCCTGCCATATGCCGCGGCTCACGCCCAACGGCGCGATGCTGTGCGCGGCCACGAACGGCACCCCCTCCACTTCGAGCACGACTTCGCGCACCCATACCGGCGTGCGCGCCGTGACGCCGAGCGCCGCGGCCTCGTCGGCCCACGGCAGCGCGACCGCCTCGCGCGTCAAGCGCAC
>CAUPOD010000130.1:0-6918 GCA_963512745.1 uncultured Burkholderia sp.
CGCCGGCCGCGCGCGCCCGCGACGGTCGCGATGCGCGGCGAGGCCGGGCGCCAGGCAGCCCACAGATCGATGCGAGGCTTGAAATCGGCGAGCGGCACGACCTGCAGCGCGTCGCGCAGCGGGATCGCGGCAAGCGCGGGGTATGGCACGAGCCCGAGACCGAGTCCGTTCGCCACGCTTTGCAGCTGAAGCTCGCGTCCGTAGGTGTCGAGCGCGATATCGAGCGGCAACCCTTGCGCTTCGAGCGTACGCTTGAGCGCTGCGCGAAAGCCGCAGCCGTCGGGATTCAAGACCCAGCCGTGCGCGTAGCAGTCGGCCAGGCGGTAGCTGCGCTGGGGCCAGTCGCCGCGGCGTCCGACCACGACCAGACGCGTGGCGAGCAGGCGTTCGCCGTCGAGCGGCGCGGGCAGGCCCATTTCGCGCGCGATGAACACGAGCGCCGCGTCGAGCGCCTGATCCGCGAGCAGATCCAGCAGTTCGCCGCCCCATCCCGTGTGCGCGCGCGGCGTCAGATCCGGCCAGCGTTCGCACAGCATCGCGAGCGCGTCGAGCAGCAGGATCTCGCCGATGCCGTGCGTGAGACCGAGCCGGAAATCGCCTGCGGGCGGCAGATCCTCGGCCGCGAGTTCGCGCAACGCGTCGACTTCACGCAGTACTGCTCGACACCGTTCGTGCACGCGCCAGCCCATTTCGGTCGGACGCATGGGTTTGGTGTTGCGGTCGAGCAATTCGATGCCGAGCGCTTCCTCGAGGTTCTGGACGCGGCGTGTAATGGCCGGCTGCGTGATGCCCAGGTCGTACGCGGCCTGGCTCAGCGACTGGCAGCGCACCACGGCGGCAAAGGCATCGATATCACTGATTTTCATGTGGGATTTGCATGGTGTTGAATGAGCATCATGTTTCAGAATCATATTCGAAGAGGGCAGGCATGAGCACCATTTCTTCCGGACAAGCGGCCGCATGGGCAGCGGCGAACCAGGCGCCCCCGCGCGTACGAACGTTTCTCGGCGCGTTGGAACGGCTCCTCGAAATGGACCGGGCCGATGTATTCGAAGCGGCGCGCGTGCCGCTCGCGGAACTGGTGGCGCACGACGATTGGCTTCCGCCGGCCTATGCCGAGCCCGATGCCGAGCGCTACCAGCAGTTCCTGTTGTATCGCGATCCGCAGGCACGGTTTTCGGTCGTGAGCTTCGTCTGGGGGCCGGGGCAGGCCACGCCCATCCACGATCACACGGTGTGGGGACTGATCGGGATGTTGCGCGGCGCGGAATATTCGCAGCCCTACGCGATCGACGGCGCCGGCCATGCGGTGCCGGCCGGCGGCAGTGTGCGTCTGGACCCTGGCCAAGTCGAGGCCGTCGGGCCGGCGATCGGCGACATTCATCGCGTGCGCAACGCTTACGACGATCGCGTGTCGATCAGCATCCACGTCTATGGCGCCGACATCGGCGCGGTCGAACGTTCGGTGTATCGCGAGGACGGCACCCGCAAGCGCTTCGTCTCCGGCTACACGCTGCCGAAATCGAGCGCCGCCCGGCCGCAGGCCGCGCACGGCTCGGCGATACCGTCGTTCGCGGCATACGGAGGCGCGGGCGCGGTGCCGCGCTTGGGCTTCGCCGAGGTCCGTGCGGCGCTGCTCGCGCGCGACGAGATCGCTCTCGTCGATCTGCGCGAAGAGGATGCGTTCGCCCGCGCGCATCCGTTGTGGGCCGCCAACTTTCCGCTTTCGCGCCTCGAACTCGACGCATGGCAGCGCATTCCGCGCCACGATACGCCAATTGTTTTGTATGGCGAGGCCGACGGAGAGGACCTCGTGGCACGCGGCGCGGCGACGCTCGCCGCGCTCGGCTATACGCGCATCTATGCGCTGGCGGGCGGCCTCGACGGCTGGCGCGAGGCCGGCGGCGAGCTGTTCATCGACGTCAACGTCCCGAGCAAATCGTTCGGCGAACTCGTCGAATCCGTGCGTCATACGCCGTCGCTGCCCGCGCAGGACGTGCAGCGGCTGATCGACGAGCATGCCGACGTCGTGATCGTCGATGCGCGCCGCTTCGACGAATATCAGACCATGAACATCCCGACCGCGATCAGCGTGCCCGGCGCGGAACTCGTGCTGCGCGTGCGCGCGCTCGCGCCCGATCCCGCCACGCGCGTGATCGTGAACTGCGCGGGCCGCACGCGCAGCATCATCGGCGCGCAGTCGCTGATCAACGCGGGGCTGCCGAATCCCGTTGCGGCCTTGCGTAACGGCACGATCGGCTGGACGCTCGCGCAGCAGCCGCTCGAACACGGCGCGGCGCGGCGTTTTCCCGAAGCGATCGCCGCGGCCGACCGGGCGGCCGCGCGCGAAGGGGCGCGCAGCATCGCCGCGCGCACCGATGTCCAGCGTATCGCGCTGGAACGGCTGTCCGCACTCGAGGATAACCGGCGCACCGTTTATCGTTTCGATGTCCGCACGCCCGAGGAATACGCGGCGGGCCATCTGCCCGGCTTCCTCAACGCGCCGGGCGGCCAACTGGTACAGGAAACCGACCACCATGCGCCGGTGCGCGGCGCGCGCATCGTGCTCGCCGACGACGACGGCGTGCGCGCCGACATGACGGCCTCGTGGCTTGCGCAAATGGGCTGGGAGACCTACGTGGTCGAGCCCGTGGCGGAACAAGCGCGCACGGCAACGGGACAGTCTGTGCCGCCGGCGCCGCAGGCTTCCGCCGAGCAGGTACGCAGCGTGTTGCCGACCACTCTGGCGGCGTGGCTGCTGGACGAGGCCCTGAATGCCTCGGACGGGCTGGCGGTCATCGACGTCACGAGCAGCGCCAACTACGTCAAGCGCCATATCCCGAGCGCCTGGTTTGCGATTCGCGCGCAGCTCCGCGAAGCCGTCGGCAAAATCCCGCCCGCGCACCGTTACGTGGTCACGTGCGGCTCGGGCCAGCTCGCCGCATTCGCCGCGGCCGATCTGCGCGCGCTGTTGCCGGACTCGGCCGAAGTCTACGTCCTGGCGGGCGGCACGCAAGGCTGGACCGCGGCCGGATTGCCGCTCGAACACGGCGAGACGCGGCTGGCGTCGCCGCGCGTCGATCGTTATCGGCGTCCGTACGAAGGCACCGATAATGCCGCCGCGGCGATGCAGGCATATCTCGATTGGGAGTTCGGACTGGTCGAGCAATTGGGCCGGGACGGCACGCACGCATTCAAGGTGCTGTAAGCGGTTGCGTGTCGGGGGCGGCGCGCCGGCGCCCCCGCGCGGCCGGCTCAGGGGACGGGCGATGCGAACGTGCGGTCGAAGCTCGGCGCGACATCGAGATGCTTTTTGATCACGCCGGCGCGCTGGTAGAGATCGGCTGTCTTCTGCTGCGCGGCGATCACGCTGTCGTCGATCGGCACCGGGTGTAACTGGGCGCGCTGATAGACGACCTTGAGCACATCGGGCGGCAGCCCAGATACGCGCGATTGGATCGCAGCCGCTTCGTCGGGATGCGCGAGCGCCCAGCGCTGTGCGGCCGCGAGCCGCTTCAGGAAGTCGGCGATCTCGGCATGCTTGTCGTGCAGGGCGTCCAGCGTCGCCAATTCGAAACTCAGCCCCGACGACAGGCCGATGCCGTTGCCGATCGCGCGGTCGCCGCGCTTCAGTTCCGACAGCGCGACATAGGGGTCCCAGGTGGACCACGCATCGACCGACCCCGCCGCGAGCGCGCCTTGCGCGTCGGCCGGCACCATGAAATCGAAGGTGACGTCCGACAGGGGAAGGCCGGCCCGTTCGAGCGTCGCGACCGCGAGGTAGTGGCCGATCGAACCGCGCGTGGTCGCGATGTGCTTGCCCTTCAGATCGGCCGGTCCCTTGATCGGCGAGCCGGCCGGCACGAGAATCGCAAGGTCTTCGGGCGTCGAACGCGTTGCAGCTACCACGCGCACTTTCGCGCCGGCAGCATAGGCGAAGATCGTCGGCGCGTCTCCGAGGCCGCCTAGATCGACGGCGCCCGCGTTGAGCGCTTCCCCGAGCGGCTGCGCCGCCGGGAAATTGAACCATTGGATCGTGTACGGCACGTCCTTCAACTGGCCCGACGCTTCCAGCACGCTACGCGCCTGCAGTTGCTGATCCCCGACGCGCAGGGTGTCCTGCGCATGCACCGCCGCGGATAGGCAGAAGACGAACGAGGCGATGGAAAGAGACAATGGACGCGCCATGAGCAGCACCGGAAAAATTGCGGAAACTGCATGATACGTACTATATTCGATCAGCAATATGCATAATGCTGATGAGCAAATCTGTCGTGAGACAAACGCCGCGCGCATGCTCGCGATCCCGAACCGGATGTGATGAATCGCGATGTGCTTGTTATAAATCGAGATTTGAAGCGCGGCGAAGGGTCCCTAGAATCGGCCGATCCAAATAACGTGTGATCGGAGCGACGGATGTCGAAATCGGTAAGACTGGGCGCCGCCGTACGCGCGGCGCTGGGCGTGGCGAGTATCGTGTGGGCGCTTGCCGTACCCGGGGCCGCGCACGGCCGAGAGACGATCTCGATCGGCTATCAGCGCTCGTCCGCGCTGTTGATTCTGCTCAAGCAGAACGGCACCCTCGAGACGAAATTGAATGGGTTGGGGTACGACGTCAGCTGGCACGAGTTTTCCGCGGGACTGCTCGATGCGATGGACACCGCGAGCGTCGATCTCAACGCCGACGTGGCCGACGCTTTCGCGCTATTTACGCAGGCCGCCAATGCGGCGCTCACGTACTACGCCGAAGAAACCTCGTCGCCCGGCGCGCAAGGCATCGTCGTGGCCGAGGATTCGCCGATCCGCACGGTCGCCGACCTCAAGGGCAAGAGCATTGCCGTCGACAAGGGTTCGGGTGCCCATTACCTGTTGATTGCGGCGCTGCGTAAGGCAGGCCTGACGCCGAGCGACGTGCAGATCCGTTATTTGGGCGCGCCCGACGGCCTCGCGGCGTTTCGCGGGCATAGCGTCGAGGCTTGGTCGGTCTGGGATCCGTTTCTCGCCACCGAGCAGCGCGACGATCATGCCCGCTTGATCGCCGACGGCAGCGGCGGCGTGGCCCAGTACAACCGCTTTTATACGGCGCGCACGGCGTTCGCCGATGCCCATCCGGACGTGCTGCGCGTGGTGTTTGCCGCGCTGGCCGACGAGGGGAAGTGGGTCAAGGCGCATCCGCACGATGCAGCGCTGGCGCTGCGTCCGGTCTGGGGCAACTTGCCGGTGGAGACCATCGAGCTGGTGCTGGGCCGGCGCAGCTTCGGCATCGTCCCGGTGCGGCGCGATCAGCTCGGCGAACAGCAGCGTATCGCGGATGCCTATCGCGCGGCGGGCTTGATACCGGGCACGCTCAGCGCGAGCAGCATTCGTATCTGGACGCCGTAAGCGGTAGTCCGTGGCAGAAACGGCGGAGAGTGGGGTGCTCTGCTTGTCAGACCGCGCGATTTTGCGCAGCCACTTTCGATTGACCGCTCCGGTCGATTTTCATCGTGTTCGAACGGCCCGCGGCATAGCGGAAAAGCGCGGCGGTGCAGCGAACGGTGTGCCAGAGTTCTTTGGGAGAGCGCGCGCCGAGCAGCACGGCGCGATGCAATCCAGAGGATAAAAAATTCCGGGCGAGCTTGTATCGCAACCAGGGGTCCTTGATCTTTGACCGAAGCAGGCCATGAAAATGGCGCGATTCCCGGTTGATTTGCCGCATGAGCGCGCGGCGCACGGCCAGATCGATGCTCGGTCGACGTGCCGCTTCGGCAATGCATTCAAGCACCCGGATATAGCTTCGCGCACGCCATATGAGCACATCCATCGATTGATCGTTGGTGACCGACACGGGGTTGCGGCGATAGCCGTAGTGCATGTCGCGCATGAATGCAAAACGCCCGTTGGTCAGCGCGAGCGACACCGTCCACGCAATATCCTGGTGGAGGATGCCTTCCTCGAATTTCAAGTCGTGCCGAAGCAGGAAATCGCGCCGAATGATTTGCAGCCACACGTAATGCGGCCACTCCCCGACGTTTACCGCATGTTGAATCCACGCCCGCCCCGAGACGATGCGGCTCCACGGTTGATGCCGAAATAGAGATTTTTTAACGTGGACGTGGGGGGTATCGTCGAACGAGTAGCCGTTGCCGACCAGCACGTCGACTTGCATGCTTTTCGCATACTGGAGCCACGCATCCAGCGCGCCGGGTACGAGCCAGTCGTCGCAGTCCGCGAAGGCAATCCATTCCCCGCTCGCGACACGTAGGGCCGCATTCCGCGCGGTGGACGAACCGGACGCCGGTTGAGCCAAAACCACGATGCGGGGATCCTCGGCCGCGATCTCCCGCAGCATTTCCAGACTGCCATCGGTCGATCCGTCGTCCACCATGATGATTTCGAACATGGCGACGTTCTGCTGACCGAGCGAATTCACAAACTCCCGCAGATACCGCGCCCCGTTGAATACAGGAACGATGAGAGATAGTTCGATATTCTTCTGCATCTAATCTGTGTCGTGAAGGCCGGATTTTCTCGAGTGGCGTTGCCGATAATTAAATTTTTATTCGGTTTGATTTTTAATTGATGCGGCGCTATTTATATACGATGCCGGAATTTTGTGGGTCGAGTATCGTTTTTTGCAGCATTGGTGTCAACGGGCCATTTATCACAAAATGTTATTGCGTAAGATTATGAGATGGAGCCGATATTAAATAAATCGGGCGCCCGTAGGGCGGGGTTTAAGGCACGAATTTTATGAATGTGATAGATGGGTTCGCGCGTGCTGCCATCGATCGTCCGCGGATCCTGGCAGATAACGATATGAAAAATTGTTGGTTCTTTTGGCCGCGCGATGTGCCGACAATCAGCGTTCCCCGGAGGGCCGGAGCGGTACGTTGTCGTTCTACGAAGCGAGCAGGCTCTTGTGGCGCGCTTGACGCC
>CAUPOD010000131.1:0-6913 GCA_963512745.1 uncultured Burkholderia sp.
CGATCTCGGGATAGGCGCGCATGAACTCGCCCAGCACCGGCAGCACCAGCGAGCCCTCCACATGCTCGGGGCTCAGGAAGGTCTCGCGCAGGCTCGCGAGGATCAGCACGACGAGGCCCGCGATCACGAGGCCCGCGGCGATGGCGGCCTCGATGATCATGCCGCCCGACACGACGCGCTCCGACGGCGGGAACGGCGCCTGGATCACGCGCACGTTGGTGCTGTTGGCTTGCGATGCCTGGCCTTCCTGGATCGTCGCGAGTTCGACTGCGCGCGAGCGCTCCTTGAAGCTGTCGCCGAGGATGTCGCGCGCGGCCTGCAGCTGGCGGAACTGGCTCGCGATGTCGCTCAGGCGCTGCTGATTCGTGCGCGCGTCCTTGATCTGCTGGTCGAGCACCTGCTGCTGCGCGGCCTCGCCGGCGATGTTCGCGTTGAGGTCGGCAAGGCGCGCCTGCACCGTGTCGTAGTAAGTGTTGTGGCCCATGCGCGTGGCCGTCGCCGCCTGCTTGTTCTGCTTGGCGATGGCGGCGCGCGTGTCGGCGATCTGTTTGTCGAGCTGCGCGACGAACGGCGAGGTGGGCAGGTAGCGCGACGCGAAATCGGCGCGCTTCGCTTCCAGCTGCATGAGCTCGACCTGCATCGTGCCGAGCGCGTGCGCGCCCTCGCTGTCGTCGGTGAACAGCGGAATCGTGGCGCTGACGCCCTGCGACGAACCCTGCACCGATTTGAGCTCGGCGCGATTCTGCGCGAGCTTCGTATCGTTCTCGAGCTTTTGCTGGACGAGCTGGCCCGTGAGCGTGATGGCGCTCGCCATTTGATCGTCGAGGTTGACGATGCCGTGCGTCTGCTCGAACGCGAGCAGATCGTCGTTGGCTTTCTTGAGCTGCGCGCCGACTTCGTCGCGCTGGCCGGTCAGGAACGCAACGCGGCCCGACGTGAAGATCGCGGCGCGGCGCTTGAAATACTGCGCGAGCAGGTGCTTGAGCTGATCGGCCGCGGCGACGGGATTGGAATCGGAGTAGGTCAGCGTGATCGTGTTGGCGACGTCGTTCTGTGCGATGTGCAGACGCTTTTCGAAATCCTGCAGGCGGTGCGCGATCTCGCGTTCGCTCGCGCTCGGGCCCAGTTCGGAGACGACCACGTCGCGATGCAGTTCCGGACTGCCGAGAATCTGCGCCTCGACGCTGTTGAGCTGGCCGAGGGCCGGCTGCACGGCCGCGCCGCCGACGCTGTTGGACTGCTCGTAATAGCCGGCCAGCAGCACGAGCAGCGTGGCTTGCGCGCGGTACGGCATCGGCACGACCAGCGCGACGGCGATGCCGAGCGCGACGATCGACAGAAATACCGTGACGGCAATCCTGCGGTAGTAAAAGAATGTATTGAGATAATCTCGAATCGATACCTCGACGGGGGCCGCGTTGCGGTCTGGCCTTGTTCTTGTCGTAATAACCATATGGGATTCGGGTTCAGGCCAATTAGGGATCTCAAGGTCGAGGTTCACATAATACGTAAAAATTTGTAAATGGTCATGATAGACTGGCCGGCATTTAACGTTATTTATCTAGCGCTGGTGCGGCCCGGGCCTTATCTTGGCAAATTCTTTCTTCCAAGTGCCCGCCGACACGGGCGTGCGTACACCATCGCTTTTTGCTCGCATCCGATGAATATTCTCCGTCCGGCTTTCGTACTGATGTTGGCAATGCTTGCCGGCTGCACTCAAACCTGGGTGAAGGAGCAATACCGTCAGCCCGACCGCTTCGCGACGTGGGTCGATACGCCGGGCGCCGTGTATCGCCTGCAGCCCGGTGACGATATCTCGGTGCAGATGCCGTTCAACGCAGAACTGAATTTTCGCGGCACCGTCGCACCCGACGGTAGCGTGAGCATGCCGTACGCGGGCGTGCTGCCTGCGGCCGGCGCTTCGGTGAGCGAATTCGCGGCGCGCGTGGATCGCGCGCTGGCGGCCAACGGCATCGCGGCCGATGCGCGCGCAACCGTCACGCTCGTGCTGTCCAATGCGCGCATCTACGTGGGCGGGCAGGTCGCGCATCCGGGCGAGGTGCCGCTGCGCGCGGGCATGAGCGTGGTGCAGGCGCTGATCGCGGCCGCGGGCGTGCTCGACACGGCGCGCACGGGCGAGATCGTGCTGATCCGCCGCGCGCCGGACGGTCGGCCGATGATGCGTACGATCGATCTCGAGGCCGCCACGCAGCGCGGCGATCCGGCCCAGGAAGTGATTCTGCAGGCGGCCGACACGATCTTCGTGCCGAAGTCGCAGATCGCGGAAGTCGATCAATGGATCGATTACCACATCAATCAGCCGCTGCCGTTCCAGCGGGCTTTCAACTACACGATCTCGAACAACCCGACCAACCCGTAACGCAGGCGCGGGCGCGGGCGCGGCGGCTGGCGGGTCGCCGCGGGGTCGCACGCGCAGGCACGGACATGCACGAGATGGAAACAGCCTCTTCGACGGGCGGCCTGGCCCCGGTATTCTCGAACGCGCCCGCGCGTTCGCGCGTCGTATGCTGGCTGTTCGCGCTGCTGCCGCTGTTCGGCCAGACGTTCCATTATTTGAGCGCGCTGCCGCCGCTGTGGGCGTTGTCGAAGGCGTTTCCGGTGCTGTCGCTGCCGGCCGTGCTCGCGCTGCGCGGCTATCCGCGCTTTCCGATGGCGCGGCAGGTCATGAGCAGCTTCGTCTATCTGCTGCTGGTGCCGAGCTTCGCCGCGGTGATCTATTTCCACGAGAGCTTCTTCACGAGCATCACGGCGCAGGTGAAGCTGCTGCCGATACTCTATTTCTTCTCGTTCCTCGGCGTGCTGCTGATGCTGCGCCCGACGCTGTACGAGCTGGAGCGCGGCTTCGTCTGGCTCGGCATCGCCGTGGTCGCGAGTCTGATCTTCATGTGGATCGTGGTGCCGGACAGTTCGTACCAGGGCACCTATGTAATCGGGCAGGCGCCGTTCTTCAGCAACGACTACCGCGGCCATCGCATCCGCATGTCGATGTATTTCCCGATCATCCTGCTGTTTTTCTGCTACCGGCGCGCGTTTTTCGAGCGCAGTTTCCGCTATTTCCTCGGGGTCGCGATCGCGTTCGCGGTCACGCTGCTGATCGTCAAGACGCGCGCGATGGTGATCGGCATCACGGCGGTGCTCGTGATCAACACGCTGTTGTGGGCGCGGCCGCTTGCGCGCGTGGGGCTGCTGCTGTGCGCGCCGTTCGCGCTGGCCTCGGTGTTTTCGATGGACTATCTGGCCAAGACGGTGAGCACGAGCGCCGACAGCGGCTTCGACGTGCGCGCCCGCACGGCCGACCTGGCCGCGAGCTTTCTCGGCGGCGAGCCGCTGCGCTGGCTATTCGGGGTCGGCACGATCAGCCCGACCAGCTCGGACAATCTATTCGATTATTTCCATCATTTTTTCTTTTTGGCCGATATTACGTGGCTCGGTATCGTGTTCGAATACGGAGTAATCGGCGCGCTGATCATTTTTTTATTCCAATTGCGCGGTATTTTCTTTTACCAACGTTTGCGTGCACAGATTGACGACGATTTTCTCGGTTCGCTGCGCGATTATCTTCTCTATATCGTCCTGATTTCGATGTTTTATCCGCCGACGCTCACGCCCGGCGAAACTGCGGTGATTCTGGCGGTGTTCGTTTATATCTGGCGCATCGGCGGTTTGAGCCCGTCGGGCGCCAACGCGGATTTCCGGGGTGCATATGCGTGGAGCAAATAATCGAGGGGTATTGGCGGCGGCGTCGGGCGCCGTGCTCGCGGCGGCGGTCGCGGTATTCAGCACCGATGCCGCGCCCGATACGACGCAGTCCGTTGCAATCACCGTCGACGGCACGGCCAAGCTGCATCCGATCAGCCCGCTGATCTACGGCGTCAACTTCGGCTCGAGCGACGCCCTGAAGGATTTGCGCGCGCCCTTGAACCGCTCGGGCGGCAACAGTGCTTCCGCGTATGCGTGGCGCACCGACGCGCGCAACGCGGGCAGCGATTGGTATTTCGAAAGCCTGCCCATCAGCCCCACCGATCTCAACGATCAGTTCGGCGCGAACTTCGTCTCGCTGACGCGCGCGGGCGCCGCGACTCCGATCGTCACGATCCCGATGCTCGGCCGGGTCGCAAAGCTGGATCCGCAAGGGCGGGCGCTCTGGAGTTTCTCGATCGCCAAGTACGGCGCGCAGCCCAATCACGACGTCAACGGTTATCCCGACGCGGGCAACGGGATCGCGGAGGGCGGCCAGCCGATCGCCGGCAACGATCCGAACGATGCCACGGCACCGGACGCGCCGAGCGACGAACAGGCGCGCGTGGCCGATCTGGTGGCCCGTTTCGGCGGCGCCGGCGCGGGCGGCGTGCGTTATTACGCGCTCGACAACGAACCGAGCCTTTGGCAGAACGCGCATCGCGACGTTCATCCGACGGGTGCCCATGCGAACGAAATCGCCGGCAAGGTGATCGCGTATTCGAGCGCCGTGAAGGCGGCGGACCCGCAGGCGCAAGTCATGGCGCCCGAAGAATGGGGCTGGGGCGGCTATTTCAATAGCGGCTTCGACCAGCAAAACGGCACGGGCAGCGGATCGGACTACGCTACCCAGACGGGAGGCATGCCGTACGTGCCATGGCTGCTCGCGCAATGGAAGCAGGCAGGTCGGCCGATCGACGTATTCAGCCTCCATTTCTACCCGCAAAGCGGCGAGTATTCCGACCAGGGCGAGGCCGGCACGACCGCGATCCAGCTCGCGCGCAACCGCTCGACGCGCGACCTTTGGGATCCGAACTACAAGGACCCGAGCTGGATCAACAGCGTGGTCGCCTTGATTCCGACGATGCGTAACTGGGTCAACGCCTACTACTATCCGGGCACGCCCATCGCCATCACCGAGTACAGCTGGGGCGGCGATACGCTGATGAACGGCGCCACGGCGCAGGCCGACATACTCGGGATTTTCGGGCGCGAAGGCCTGGATATGGCGACGCGCTGGGGCACGCTCGATCCAGCCACGCCCGTCTACAAGGCCATCAAGCTATACCGCAATTACGACGGCCGGGGCGGCCAATTCGGCGATACCAGCATCGGCGTGTCGGTGCCGGATCCGGACACGGTCTCCGCGTTCGGCGCATTGCGCACCCTCGACGGCGCCGCGACCGTGATGATCGTCAACAAGCAGTTGAGCAGCTCGGCCGATGTCACGATGACGCTCGTTCATCTGCCGCGCCAAGGGAAGGCGCAGGTCTGGCGGCTCGCGAACAACACCATCGCGCGGGTATCCGATCTCTCCTACAAGAACGGCACGCTGCGTGCGAGCCTGCCGCCGCAGAGCGTGGCGCTGTTCGTGCTGCAGGCTGCGTGAAAAATGCGCGCTCGCATGGATAGCACGGTTAGATAAATGGCCACGGGCGAGACTCGATCGAGAACCGACCCCCAAGGCGAGGCGGGCGGCCGCGGCTCGCTGCTGCGCGGCGCGCTCGTCACGCTCGGCGTGCGCCTGTTCGATCTGCCGAGCCGCTACGGGTTCCATCTGCTGATCGCGGCCGCGCTCGGCGTGGTCGCGACCGGGAATTTCTACATCGTGTTCAGCGTCATGGTCGCGCTGGCCGGGTTCGGGCGGCTCGGCATCGATCAGGCGTTGACGCGGCAGATCGCGATGGACATGGCCGAGGGCCATCCGGCCGCGGTGCGTCCCGCGATCCGCCGCGCGCTGGGGCTCGTGCTCGCGGCGTCGGCGGCCGTGTCCGCGCTGCTGGCCGCGAGTGCGTTGGTGCTCGCGCACTATGTGTTGAAGAAGCCTGAGCTCGCGGTGCCGCTGGCGCTCGGCGCGCTTGCGTTCGTGCCGCAGAATCTGGGCGGCGTGCTCGCGGGCGCGCTCGCGGGGCTGCAGCGGGTCGCGTTTAGCCAGATGGTTTATTCGTGGCTGTGGCCCGCGATTTTTTGCGCGGTCGCGATTCCGCTCAGGCTGACCGGCGCGCTGACCGTGAACAGCGCGCTGATCCTGATGGCCGCGAGCTTCACGCTGGCCGCGTTGACGGGCGCGGTGCTGTTGCGGCGTTTTCTGCGCGCGGTGCCGAATACGGGCGGGTTGCCGGGCGCGCCTGTACATTTTCTGAAGACGGGGCTTTCGTTGTTCACGCTCGAATTCACGAAGCTGCTGATCACGTCGGCACCCGCGATCGTGCTCGGGATCGTCGCGTCTTCGCGCGAGACGGGGTTGTTCGCGCTCGCTTGGCGCGTCGCGCTGATCGTCAATTTGCTGATCGCGGGCGTGACGGGCATGGCCGCGCCGAAATTCGCCGCGCTGCATGTGCGGGGCGACGTGCGCGGCCTCGAACGCAGCGCGGCGCAGTCGATCGGTTTGGTGCTGTGTCTGGCGTTGCCGGCCGCGGTTTGCATGTTGGTGTTTCCGCAGCATGTGCTGGCGTTGTTCGGGCATGGATACGAGGCGGGGGCGGGTGCATTGCGGGTGCTGGCGGTGGGGCAGATCGTGGCTGCCTGCTTTACGGCCATGCCCGAATTGCTCGGGATTACCGCGCATACGTCGGCGCTTTATCGGATCAATTTGTATTCGGTCGGGGTGTTGCTCGTCGGGCTCGCGGTGTTGGCGCCTTTGGGCGGCAGTGTCGGGGCCGCTGCGGCGACTTCGCTGGCGTTGGCGGTGAATGGGGTGTTTGCCGCCTTGGCTGCGTATCGGTTGTTGGGGGTGTTGCCGCTGGCTATGTTGTGGCGCGGGGTTTGGGGGCGAGTGAGAAGAGGGCGCTCGCGCTGAGCGCGCGAGCGGCTTGGATTGACTGGGTGATAGGTTGGTTTTTTTACACCACTGGCAAGTTCGAGCGTGGGAGGACGGGGTGGGCTATCTGCTTCCGGTTGCCTCCAGCAGATAGCCCACCCCGTCCCGACCGTT
>CAUPOD010000132.1:0-6907 GCA_963512745.1 uncultured Burkholderia sp.
CCGTGGCCATCGACATAAAGCTGCCGTAAGCGTTCAACGTAGTGACCGTGAGCTTGCCCAACGCGATGCTGAAATAAAGCATCGCAGCAACCGCGCCGCTTGCGCCCAAGCCGACGATATAAGCCACTTCGTGATGCGCGAACGCATGCCCGGCGAGCGCGGCCGCGAAGACGCCGAACACCATCGCCGTCTGTGCGCCGAGCACCGATCCCAAGCCGACCGCGAGGAAGGTTTTGACCGGCGAGGTGGCGCGCGGCAGATAACGCGAATAGTCGGCGACGTAGGGGCCGAACGCGATTTGCCACGAGGCCGACAGCGACATCGAAAGCAGGAAGCTCGCAATCGAAAAATGACGGTTGGCCAGGAGCGCGCCGACGTCGTGATGCGCGAAGAGTTGCGCGAACATGTAGCAGAACGCGAGCACGCCGATCACGCTGGCGATGCGCCCGACGAAATGGATCGACCGATAGCCGAGAATCGTCAGCGCGATGATCAGCGCGGCGAACAGGCAGATGCCGCCCGTATCGGAAACCGAGAGCAGCTGCGCCGTGGCTTGCCCCGCAAGCACGATCCCGCTCGCGGAAAAACCGACGTACATGAGGCAGACGAGCACGATCGGAATCGCGGCGCCATAGACGCCGAACTGCACGCGGCTGGAGATCATCTGCGGCAGGCCCAGTTGCGGACCCTGCGCGCCATGCAGCGCCATGACGGTGCCGCCGACGAGTTGTCCAGTCAACAGCGCGATGAGCGACCAGAACACATCGCCGCCGAGCACCACGGCGAGCGCGCCGGTGATGATCGCGGTGATCTGCAGGTTGGCGGAAAGCCAGAGCGTGAACTGGCTGAATACGCCGCCGTGGCGCTCCGCGGCCGGAATGTAGTCGATCGAGCGGGATTCCAGCAGCTTGCGGCCTTTCGGTTCAAGCGTGGCGAGGGAGTCGGGAATAGTCACAAACTGCTCCGAGCTGATGAAAGAGAGACGCACCCGCATGGGTGAGCGCTAAGCACTTCAGATGCTAATGTCTAGACAACTTCGGAAACATAAGGGATTACTCGCTCATGTCCCGCACTTCGGCGCGCCCGCGTCCCGCGTTCGGCTTTTCTTTCGCTCGGATTGCGCGATAGAGCGCCGCGCAGCGCGTCGATCGGCCTGCCGCCCAGCACTTTTACCACGCCAAATGTCTAGACAATATAAATCGTGGATCTTGGCCGGTTAAGCACGAGCGGAAAGCGAGGTCGAATGGAATTCAGCCAAAAATCGCATCAAATGTGCTCGAACCCTTCATTTGGACAGGAAAAATCGCAAGAAACGCGCGGAATCGTTCGCGTAACTTAGGTGATATCCCTAGGTAGCACCCGTATCCCGAAAATTTTATTGCACAGCTTTATTGATTCATGCAACCTTGTCTATGCAACTTGCAAGGCGGCTGGAGCGTCTCGATCGGCATCTTTCTACCCACATACCTACGTACCCACGAGCGGAGATTTGACATGAAGGTGAAGTGCAGCATGTTCGCGAAGACTTTGATCGGCGTTGCGGTCGGCATGGCCGTGCTGGCCGGTCCCGTTCAGGCCAAGGACTACAAGTCCGTGACGATTGCCACCGAGGGCGCCTACGCGCCGTGGAATTTGACGCAGCCCGACGGCAAGCTGAGCGGTTTCGAGCCGGAACTTGTCGCGAATCTATGCACGCGCGCTCAACTGGACTGCAAGCTCGTGACGCAGGATTGGGACGGCATGATTCCGGGCCTGCAGGCCGGTAAATTCGATGTACTGCTCGACGCGATTTCGATCACGCCCGACCGTTTGAAGATCATCGGGCTGTCGCGTCCGTATGCGGCCACGCCCGCGACGTTCGCCGTGGCCGATACGGCCGTGCTGCCCAAGGCCGCGGCGACGCCCGCGGTGATCCGCCTCAATGACGACGCGCATACGGCCCAGCCCGGCGTGGACGCGTTGCGCAAGGCGCTCAAGGGCAAGACGATCGGGATCCAGTCGGGCACGGTCTACACGCACTTCATCGAGAACAACTTCAAGGACGTCGCGACCATCCGCGTGTACAAGACCGCGCCCGAGCGCGATCTCGACCTCGCCAACGGCCGCATCGACGCGTCGTTCGACGACGTGACCTATTTCACGTCGGGCGCGAACAAGAACAGCTCGATCGTGATGGCCGGTCCGGAAATCGCGGGTCCGATCTGGGGACCGGGCGAGGGTCTCGCGTTCCGCAAGGAAGATGCTGCCCTCAAGGCGAAATTCGATACCGCGATCGCGGCCGCGATTGCGGACGGCACGGTGGCGCGGCTGTCGCAGAAGTGGTTCAAGACCAACGTCGCGCCCTGAGCTAGACGCGAACGCTTGGCACTTACCTCGGCACTTAGGCACTCAAGTAGAGACGAGACATGACTCTTTTCGAGACGTTTGGGTTCGGCCCCGACGGGTGGGGCGGCGTGCTGCTACTCGGCGCGTCGATGACGGTGGTGCTGACGCTGGCCGCGCTGGCCGTCGGGGCGGTCTTCGGTATCGTGATCGCGGCAGCCAAGCTGTCCCGCTTCCGGGCCGTGCGCATGCTCGGGGACGCCTACACGACGGTGTTTCGCGGCGTGCCGGAACTGCTCGTGATCTACCTGTTTTATTTCGGCGGGTCGGGGTTCGTGTCGACGGTGGCGCGCTGGTTCGGCAACGACGGCTTCGTCAGCGTGTCGCCTTTCACGGTCGGCGCGCTGGCCGTGGGGATGATCTCGGGCGCGTATCAGGCCGAGGTCTATCGCGCGGCCGTGCTCGCGGTCTCGCGCGGCGAGCTCGAGGCGGCGCGCGCGATCGGCATGCCGCCGCTCATGATGCTGCGCCGCATTCTGATTCCGCAGGTGCTGCGTTTCGCGCTGCCCGGGATCGGCAACGTGTGGCAGATGAGCCTCAAGGATTCGGCGCTGATCTCGGTGACGGGACTCGCCGAACTGATGCGGCAGAGCCAGGTGGCGGCGGGATCGACCCACGACTACTTCCAGTTCTTCATCGCCGGCGGCGTGCTGTATCTCGTGATCACGGGGGTGTCGAACCGTATCTTCGGTCGCGCGGAAGCCGTGGTCGGGCGCTCGTTCAAACGTAACTTCGCCCGTAACTGACGCGGGGCTCAGAGATATCCATGTCCATCGATTTCGGTTTTTTGCTCGACACGACGCGGCGGCTTCTGGGCGCGCTTCCGGTCACGCTCGAACTGTTTTTCGCGTCGCTCGTGTGCGGCGGGCTGCTGTCGCTCGCGATCGTCGCGATGCGGGTCTCGCCGCATTGGCTGCCGAACCGGTTCGCGCGTCTCTACATCTTCGTGTTCCGCGGCTCGCCGCTGCTGATCCAGATGTTCCTGATCTATTACGGACTGGGCCAGTTCGGCGTGATCCGCCACAGCTTTCTCTGGCCGGTGCTCCGCGAGCCTTATGTCTGCGCGGTGCTGTCGCTCGCGCTCTGCACCGCGGGCTACACGGCGGAGATTTTGCGCGGCGGCCTGATGTCGGTGCCGGTCGGCCAGATCGAGGCGGGGCAGGCGATCGGGCTGTCGGGCTTCAAGCTGCTGCGCCGCGTGATCGCGCCGATCGCGCTGCGCCAGTGCCTGCCCGCGTATTCGACGGAAGCCGTGCTGCTCGTCAAGTCCACCGCGCTGGCCAGTCTCGTCACGGTGTGGGACGTCACGGCCGTGGCGCAGGACATCATTCACGAGACGTATCGCACGACCGAAGTATTCGCGTGCGCCGCGCTCATCTACCTGTGTCTGAATTTCTTGATCGTGCGCGCGTTCGGCCTGCTCGAATACCGGTTGTCGCGCCATACGCGCGGGCCCGCGACGCTGGCGTCCGCTTCCCCCTCGATCAATTCCACCGGCGCCGCATCCCGGCCCGCCGCGCGCTAGACGGAGAATCCACATGAACGCTGCCACTTCCATTGCGCTTTCAGTCAGCTACATCCAGAAATCTTTCGGCCAGCATCAGGTGCTCAAGGGCATTTCGCTCGATGCGCACGAAGGCGACGTGATCTCGATCCTCGGTGCAAGCGGGTCCGGCAAAAGCACGTTCCTGCGCTGCCTGAACCTGCTCGAAACGCCCGACGAAGGCTCGGTCTCGCTCGCGGGCGAGGAACTGAAGATGAAGCGGCGCGGCGACGGGCGCCTGCAGCCCGCGGACCGGCGCCAGGTGGACCGGATGCGCTCGCAGTTGGGCATGGTGTTTCAGAACTTCAACCTGTGGTCGCACATGACCGTGCTGGACAATTTGATCGAGGGTCCGTTGCGCGTGCTGCGGCGCAGCCGCGCCGAAGCGGTCGAGGAGGCCGAGGCGCTGCTGAACAAGGTCGGTTTGGCCGACAAGCGCGGCCATTATCCCGCGCACTTGTCGGGCGGGCAGCAGCAGCGCGTGGCGATCGCGCGCGCATTGGCGATGCGCCCCAAGGTCATGCTGTTCGACGAACCCACGTCCGCGCTCGATCCGGAACTGGTCGGCGAAGTGTTGCGCGTGATGCGCTCGCTGGCCGACGAGGGGCGCACGATGCTCGTCGTCACGCATGAAATGGGCTTCGCGCGGCACGTGTCGAACCGCGTCATGTTCCTGCACGAAGGCCGCGTCGAGCTGGACGGCTCGCCTCAGGAAGTATTCGGCGAGCAGAAATCGGAGCGCTTCCGCCAGTTCGTTTCGAGCCATCAGGATCGCGCCGCGCATTGATGCCTAGCCACTCCATCACCGATCCACACATGAAATTCGTTCGTTCTTCCCGCCCGCTCGATTGGCAGGCGGTTGCGGGAGTCGCGCAGGGTGCGGCGCTGGCGCTGTCCGCGGATGCATGCGATCGCATCGACGCGTCGCACGCGCTGGTCGAGCAGATCGTCGCGCGCGATATTCGCGCGTATGGCGTGAACACGGGGGTAGGGGCGCTGTGCGATACCGTGGTGTCGCGCGGCAAGCAGCGCGAGCTGTCGCATAACATTCTGATGAGCCATGCCGTCGGCGTGGGGCCGATGCTCGATCGCGAGGCCGTGCGCGCGATCATGGCCGCGGCCGTGAACAATTACGCGCACGGCTATTCGGGCATCCGCCTCGACGTCGTGCGGCAGCTCGTGGCGCTGCTCGAGGCGGACTGCACGCCCGAGGTGCCGAGTCTCGGCTCGGTCGGGTATCTGAGCCATATGGCGCACGTGGCGCTCGTGCTGGTCGGGGCCGGCTGGGCGCAGATCGGCGGACAGCGCGTGCGCGGCGCCGAGGCGTTGCGCATGCTCGGGCTCGAACCGCTGTCGCTGGAGGCCAAAGAGGGCCTGAGTCTCGTGAACGGCACGCCGTGCGTGACGGGCCTCGCGGCGCTCGCGCTCGCGCGGGCGCGGCATTTGCTCGACTGGGCGGACGTGGTGGCGGCGATGACGTTCGAGAATCTGCATGGTCAGCTCGAAGCGTTCGATGCGCGCTCGCTGGATTTCCGCGCGTCCAGTGGGCTCAATACGGTGGGGCAGCGCCTGCGGGCGGTGCTGTCCGACAGCGGGATCTTGAAGGATGCGATTGGCCGGCGTACGCAGGACCCGTTGAGCTTGCGCGCCACGCCGCACGTGCACGGCGCGGCGCGCGACGTGTTCGATCAGGTGGCCGACGTCGTCGATCGCGAGCTGGCCTCCGTGACGGATAACCCGATCGTCGCGGGCACGCTGGAGCAGCCCAAGGCCTATTCGCAGGCGCATGCCGTGAGCGCCGCGCTGGCGCTGGCCATGGACAGTCTCGGCGTGGCGCTTGCGCAGGTCGCGGCGATGGCCGAGCGCCGCATCGATCGGCTCGTGAATCCCCTCGTCAGCGGGCTGCCCGCGTTTCTCGCGGTGGAGGGCGGCACGTGCTCGGGCTTCATGATCGCGCAGTACGCGGCGGCGTCGCTGGTCGCGCAGAACCGGCGCGAAGCGACGCCCGCGAGCCTGGACGGCGGCGTGACGTCCGGCTTGCAGGAGGATCATCTGTGCCATGCCACGCCGGCCGCGCTCAAGGCGCTCGGCATCCTCGAGAACGGCACGCGGATCGTCGCGATCGAATTGTTGGCCGCGCTTCAGGCATACGATCTGCAGCCGGCCGGACTGCGGCGCGCGTCGTATACCGAAGCGCTGCATGCGCAGGTGCGCCGTATGTTGCCGGTCTACCGGGACGACCGTCCGTTGTCGGACGACATGGACTGGGCGTTCCGCATGATCGTCGAACATGCGCCGCCGCCGTTGCCCGATGAAGTGAAATAACTGGGTCGAACCCACCATGAACATGCATGCGCGCGCCGAGGCGCCGGTGCCGGACGAGGTGCCGCGCAAGGCGTTGCCGGCGTACGAACAGATCAAGCGCTACGTGATCGACCGTATCGCGAACGGCACGTGGAAATCGGGCGACACGATTCCGTCCGAGACCGAGCTGGTCAAGGAGTTCGGCGTCGCGCGCATGACCGTGTCGCGCGCGCTGCGCGAGCTGACGGCCGACGGCGTGCTCACGCGCGTGCAGGGTTCCGGCACGTTCGTGGCGCCGCGCCATTACGAAACGCCGATCCTCGAGATCCGCAATATCGCCGACGAGATCCTGTCGCGCGGGCATCGCTATTCCGCGCGCGTGCTGGGCCTCGACTTGAGCGACGATCCGCAGGCGCTTGCGGCGTTGGCGCTGACTACCGGACCCGTTTTCCATTCGCGCATCGTCCATAGCGAGGAGGACGAGCCGATCCAATACGAAGACCGCTTCGTCAATCCGCGCATCTTCCCGGATTACCTGCGGCAGGATTTCACGCAAGAGACGCCGAACCACTACATGGTGCGGCTCGCGCCGATCCAGCGCGCGGATTTCAGGATCTACGCGCAGAAGCCCGACGCGCACGTGCGCCGCCATCTGGAGATGGAGATCGGCGAGCCGTG
>CAUPOD010000133.1:0-6839 GCA_963512745.1 uncultured Burkholderia sp.
TAATTTTTTTAGAAGGTTTTTTTTTTGGGCATTTTTTCTACGGCCCGCGGGGTAAATTGGGTTTTTGGTGGTGGGTGGGGGGGGGGGGGGGGGGGGGGCGCCCCCCGCCCCCCCAGGGCAGGGGCGAGACCGGCGCGGCATGCTGTATGCTCGAATTGCTGGGAACTATAAAGTGGGACAGGAGACGGCAGTGCGTATCTTCGCGTAGCCGATGTTGGCTATCTCAAAAACATTTAGGTATCCATCCTATCTCCACGAATATGACCACTGATAAATTTGTTTTCAAGACCTACAACGCGCCAGCCGGCGGTTGGGGTGCGGCCGCGGCCACTGCCAAGGTGCTTCTACAGCAAAGCGTAGTGGTCAAGGGTTCCGAGGCGCTGCTGAAGATGAATCAGCCAGGCGGCTTCAAGTGCCCGAGTTGCGCGTTCCCCGATCAGTTGTGCGGCAAGAAACTGGATTTTTGCGAGAACGGGGCCAAGGCGCTCGCGCACGAGGCCACCAAATTTCGCGTGACGCGCGAGTTTTTCGCGAAACATAGCGTCAGCGAGCTGATGCAGCAGTCGGACTATTGGCTGGAAATGCAGGGACGCCTGAGCGAGCCGATGTACTACGACGCGGCGACCGATCACTACGTGCCCTGCAGCTGGGACGAAGCGTTCGAGGTCGTCGGCCGCCATCTGCGCGCGCTGGAAAGCCCCGATCATGCCGAGTTCTATACGTCGGGCCGCACGCCGAACGAAGCGGCCTTCCTTTATTCGATCTTCGTGCGCGAGTTCGGTACCAATAACTTCCCCGACTGCTCCAATATGTGCCACGAGCCGACCAGCCGCGGGCTGCCGCCGTCGATCGGCATCGGCAAGGGTACCGTGGTCATGGAAGACTTCGAGCACGCCGAGGCGATCTTCGTGATTGGCCAGAATACGGGCACCAACTCGCCGCGCATGATGACCAACCTGGTCGAGGCGCGCAAACGCGGCGTACCCATCGTCACGGTCAATCCGATGCCGGAGCGCGCGCTGATCCGCTTCACCGAGCCGCAGGACGTCGTGCAGATGGCCACCTTCGGTTCGACGAAGATCACGAGCGAGTTCGTGCATATCAAGATCGGCGGCGACCTGGCCCTCCTGAAGGGCATCATGAAGGTGATGTTCGAGCGCGAAGCCGCGGGCGAACAGGTGCTCGACCATGCATTCATTCGCGACAACACGGTCGGCCTCGATGCCGTGCGCGACGAGGTCATGACGCACGCATGGGCGGACATCGTGGCTGCGTCCGGGCTGGAGGAGGAGCAAATCCGCCGCTGCGCCGAGATCTACATCCGCTCGAACGCCACCATGATCTGCTACGGCATGGGGCTCACGCAGCATCAATACGCGTCGCAGCTGTTGCAGCAGGTGTCGAACCTGCTGATGCTGAAGGGGAACTACGGTAAGCCCGGTGCGGGGATCAGCCCGATTCGCGGCCACTCCAACGTGCAAGGGGATCGCACGGTCGGTATCGACGAGAAGCCCACGCCGGAATATCTCGATCACGTGCGCGACGTCTTCGGCTTCGAGCCGCCGCGCGCGTGGGGTCATCATGCCGTGGAAAGCGTGGAGGCCATGCTTGCGGGTACGGCCAAGGTCTTCGTCGGCATGGGCGGCAATTTCGCGCGCGCGATGCCGGATACCGACCGGTGCTATGCGGCGATGCGCAAGCTCGACCTGACCGTGGCGATCAACACCAAGCTGAACCGCAGCCATCTGGTTCACGGCAAGGAAGCGCTGATCCTGCCCGTGCTCGCGCGTTCGGAGCGCATCGATACGCCGAACGGCGAGCAGTTCGTGACCATCGAGGATTCGATGTCCAACGTGACTGCCTCGCGCGGCATCCTGGAACCGGCCACGCCCTTCGTGAAACCCGAGGTGGAGATCGTGTGCCGCATGGCGATGGCCGCGCTGCCCGGCAGCAAGGTGGAGTGGGGCAAATACGTGGACGATTACGACGCCATTCGCGATCTGATCGCGCGGGTTTATCCGCAGATCTACGCCGACTTCAATGCCAAGATCCGCAACCCGACCGGCTTCCATCTGGACATTCCGCCGCGCCGGCGGATTTGGCCCACGCCCAATGGCAAGGCCAATTTCCTGGTGCAGCCCGGGCTGCTGCCCGACGATCCCGCCATGCTGCGGCTCGCGACGATACGCTCGCACGACCAGTTCAACACCACCATCTACAGCTATAACGACCGCTACCGCGGCGTTTACAACAATCGCATGGTGCTGTTCATGAACAAGGACGACATGGCCGATCGCGGGTTGAAGGAGTACGACCAGATCGCGCTCGAAACGCTCAGCAACGACGGCATCCCACGGCGCGTGGACGACCTGATCGTGCTCGATTATCCGATGGCGCGCGGGGCCATTGCCGGTTACTACCCGGAGCTTAACCCGTTGATCCCGCTGGATTATTACGACCGCATCAGCGGCACGCCCGCGGCGAAGTCGGTACCGGTGCGCGTGGTGGCATAGCGCCACAACCGCTGTCCGAAGTTATCCCCAGTATTTGTTAACAAAGCCGTGGATAACTTTGGGGCAGCTGTTCTAACTCGTTGACGACGCTCGCTTTCATGCCGCTGAGGCAGCCGTGAGCATGACGCGCTGATATGCTGCCGGCGAGGGGCGCTCGGACGAGAACCCCGCCCGCTGCAATCGGAAGGAAAAGAAAAAGGACACGTCATGCAAGTGCGCGCGCTTTCGGAAGACGATCTCGAACTGATCTGCCGGCACCGCGAGGCAATGTTCCGCGATGCGGGCGCCGGCGACGACGTGCTCGCCCCCATGACCCAACACTTCCGCGCGTGGCTGCGGCCGCGCCTGCGCGACCGCTCGTATTGCGGCTTCGCCGTCTGCGACGACGGCCAGCCCGTCGCGGGCATCGGCCTGATGCTGATCGATTGGCCGCCGCATCCGCTGCATCCGCGTACCGACAAGCGCGGCTACGTACTCAACGTCTATGTCGAACCCGCCTACCGGCGCCGCGGTCTGGCTGCCGAACTGATGCGTCTCGCCGAGGCCGAATTCGTTGCGCGCGGCGCCGAGTTCGCGGTCCTGCACGCCACCGAGAAAGGCCGCGGCCTCTATGCGGAGCTGGGCTGGAACGCCACCACCGAAATGGCGAAGCGCATGGGCGCCGCTGCGCAGACCGCGGATAGCCCGGATGCCGCCGCGCAGTAACCGCTTAAGTTTCGCCGTCGCTTGCCGTAATTACCGATGCGCATAGCGAGCACAAGCTAGGGGTCGCCGCGATGCGGAGACGCTCCCGGCATGCACGCTGGCCCGCGAGTGCCGAGCCGATCCGCGGGGCAGGCAGTTGCGTGGCCGCCGGCGATCGGTTTGCGCGAACTGACGGACCCCAGCGGTGAGATTCGAATAAATGAAGCGATTGACCTTGAACCAGAAGCTCTGGAGCGTCCTGGCGCTACTCTGGTTTGGCCTTGGCGTACTCGTCGTCGCGAGCGCGTGGATGACGCGCGCCGACCTGCTCGAACAGCGTAAGAACATGCTCGCGCAGCAGATGGATACCGCGCTGGGCGTGGTGTCTTACTACCAGAAGCAGGCCGACGCCAATACGCTGTCCGCGGCCGACGCGAAACGTCAAGCGCTCGAGAACCTGCGCGGCCTGCGTTACGGCGCCGATCACAGCGGCTACTTCGGCATCTACGATTCGAACGTGACCGCGCAGCTCGTGCCGGTCAAGCCCGAACTCGAATCCAAGTCGATGGCCGGACTCGTCGATCCGAACGGTACGCATATCGCCGTCGAGATCGTCAATAGCTCGTCGCCGGGCGGCAATCACTTCAGCGAATACGTGTGGCCCAAGCCCGGCACCGATGCGCCGGTACGCAAGATCACTTACAGCGCGTTCGTGCCCGCATGGGACTGGCACCTGTATACGGGCGTCTACGTGGACGATATCGAACGCGCGTTCTACGCAACGCTGCTGCGCGGCCTCGTGCTTGCGGCGATCGTGATCGGCGTGCTGACGGCCGGCATGCTGCTGCTGATCCGCAGCATCCGCACGAGCCTCGGCGGCGAACCGGACTACGCGGCGCAAGTGTGCAGGCAGATCGCCGCGGGCGATCTCGGCGCGCACGTGCGCGTGCGGCCCGGCGATACGGGCAGCCTGATGGCGTCGCTGAAGAGCATGCGCGAGAGCCTGGCGCGCATCGTCACGGAAGTGCGCGAGAACACGGACGGCGTGGCGACCGCGAGCGGGCAGATTGCCGAGGGCAATCTCGATCTGTCGAGCCGCACCGAAGAGCAGGCCGCCTCGCTCGAGGAAACCGCGGCCAGCATGGAAGAACTGACCGCCACCGTGCGCCACAACACGGATAACGCGCGCCAAGCGGCCACGCTGGCCGGCACGGCCTCGGACGTGGCGCAGCGCGGCGGCGACGTGGTCGGCCGTGTGGTGACGACCATGGACGAGATTTCGGGCAGCTCGGCCAAGATGTCGGAGATCATCGGCGTGATCGAGGGCATCGCGTTCCAGACCAATATCCTCGCGCTCAACGCGGCCGTCGAGGCGGCGCGTGCAGGCGAGCAGGGACGCGGCTTCGCGGTGGTGGCCGGGGAGGTGCGCACGCTCGCGCAGCGCAGCGCCACGGCCGCGCGCGAAATCAAGGATTTGATCGGCGCTTCGGCCGCGCGCGTCGGCACGGGAGCGAAGCTCGTCGAGGAAGCGGGCCGCACGATCCACGAGATCGTCGACTCGGTGCGGCGCGTCAGCGACATCGTCGGCGAGATTTCGTCGGCTTCGGTCGAGCAGAGCACCGGCATCGATCAGGTCAATCAGGCCGTGAGCCAGATGGATCAGATGACGCAGCAGAACGCGGCGCTCGTGGAACAGGCGTCGGCTGCGGCGCAGTCGATGGCAGAGCAGGCGCAGCGTCTGCGCGCGGCGGTCGCGTTCTTCAAGGTCGGCGGCGCGCCCGCATGAGCGCCGGGCGCGCGTGAAGCGTGCCGCGCGGGCGCTTTAGCGGTTCGCGCGCGGCACGCCGAAATCGACGTCCCGGCTCGCGACGATGCCGCCCACGCGCCCCGGCGCATCCTGGTTGCGCCAGTAAAGATTGGTGTGTTCGATCACGCCCGCCGCAGGCAGCGACGGCGCAAGTTCTTCCGTGGTGTGCGCGTCGCTGACGAGCGTCGCGTCGTAGCCGCGCACGAGTGCGCCGTGCAGCGTCGAGCGCACGCACATGTCGGTCTGCGCGCCCGTCACGAGCAGCTTGCCCGCGCCGAGGCGCGCGAGCACCTGGTCCAATTCCGTGTCTTCGAACGCATCGCGATAGCGCTTCGAGACGATCGCCTCGCCCGCTGCCGGCGACAGTTCGCCGACGATGCGCCACGCGTCGCTGCCCGGCTGCAGTTCCTCGTCGACATGCTGGACCCAGACGACCGGCGTGCCGGCCTCGCGCGCACGCTCGACGAGCGCGGCGACGGTGTCCAATACTTCCTCGCGCCGGTAGGCGTTCGCCACCACGCCGTTTTGCAGATCGATGACGAGAAGCGCGGTGTGCGGGCGATTCGCAAGCGTGGTCATGGGGCTCTCGCTTTCCATTCCTAAGAAGGAAGCATCTTACTCTGCGTTAATGAGCGGCGTCGCGCAGCTTGCGCGAGCGCTTGAGCGCGGCGCGCACGCCTTGTGCCGCCATCACGAAGCCGACCTGCCCGAGATTGAAATCTTGCTGAACCATCACCTGCATCAGCGACACCATCGGGAGTACCAAGGCCGGGTTATGAAGCTGACGTTCGATCAATGCTTTCATGGCCGTTTCCCTTCGCTGCGGTTGCTAGGTCCATCTAGGCGGCAGCGGATCTCTATGTGAGTACTGTTTGAGTACGATGAAGCGATTCTAGGGAAATCCCTGACAAAGAAAAATCGTCGAAACCGAGACACACTGGTCGCGAAATTCACAACAATCGCTGGCATGGCCTCTGCCGAGCGGGGCGGCATGGCGGCAGCCGGAGACGAACCCTGGCGCGCAAATAATCGAGACACGCACGGCTATCGTGAGTAATATACTGTACATCCATACAGTAATATGCGCCTACCCATCCCGTGTCCATGCTCGCTTCATCCGCTCCGGAGGCTCTGCATCCGTCTCTGTGGCGCGCCTCGCAGCTCGCGCAAGCGCGCGGCCCGGTCGTGGAGACGGGGTATCCCGCGTTGTCGGCCGAACTGCCGGGCGGCGGCTGGCCCGTGGGCGCGCTGATCGATCTATTGGGCGAGCCCGGGTGCGGCGAACTGCGTTTGCTGCGGCCGGCGCTCGGTGCGCTCGGGCGCCGGCCGGTCGCGCTCGTGCAGCCGCCGTATCTGCCGAACGCGCCGGGCCTCGCGTATCTCGGCGTGCCGCTCGAACGCGTGCTCTGGCTGCGTCCGGCGAAGGCGCCCGACGCGTTGTGGGCGGCCGAGCAGATCCTGCGCGCGGGCACTTGCGGCGCGCTGCTCGTCTGGCTGCAGCACGTGCAGACGGCCGCGCTGCGGCGGCTGCATCTGGCCGCGCAGTCCACCGAGACGCTGCTGTTCGCGCTGCGTCCGCTGCAGGCAGCGCAGGACGCTTCGCCGGCGGCGTTGCGCCTGGCGCTGCGGTCCGCAGCGGACGGCCTCAGCGTCGAGATCGTCAAGCGGCGCGGGCCGCCCGCCGCGGCGCCCGTGCCGGTTCCGCTCCATCCTTCGCCTGTTTTGCTGTCCCGTCATGCGCGCCTATCTCGCCGTTCACGTCTGCCGCTTAGCGCTCGACATCCTGCGCCCCCGGTGGCTGCCTGAGACGGCGCACGGCCTGGTCGTGCTGGAGC
>CAUPOD010000134.1:0-6839 GCA_963512745.1 uncultured Burkholderia sp.
GCGCGGTGGGGTTCGCGTTCGCGCTGGCCGCGCTCGCGCTGCACCTGCGCGGCGCGCGTTCTCGCTAACCACGGTTGAAACCGCCCCCGTCCCGGTGTATCGTGTGCGCTTGCTAACGCGGGGGTCCTGCTGGCGCTCGGTTTTGCCGGCGCACGGGTGAGAAATACCCTTTGAACCTGATCTGGATAATGCCAGCGCAGGGAAGCGTCCGAGTCTCGCTGTCGTCGCGCACCCTGCGCCCCGCCCCTCGGTCTCCTGCTTAGCGCCCCAAGTATTTTCATGGGGCCAGAGCAAGCGCTAAAGCGCCGGTTCTGGTCGACACAGCTTTGCACGAGACCCGAGTCATGAACGCCAATCCCAAGTTTCTTTCCGCCGACGCCCACGTCGACGCCGCCGCCGTCGCCCCGCTGCCGAACTCGCGCAAGGTCTACGTGACGGGCTCGCAGCCCGACATCCGCGTGCCGATGCGCGAAATCACGCAGGCCGACACGCCGGACAGCTTCGGCGGCGAGAAGAACCCGCCGGTCTACGTGTACGACACGTCGGGCCCGTACACCGATCCGGACGCCAAGATCGACATCCGCGCGGGCCTGCCCGCGCTGCGCCAGGGCTGGATCGAAGCGCGCGGCGACACCGACACGCTCGACGGCTTGTCGAGCCAGTACGGCCGCGAGCGCGCCGCCGATTCGGCCACCGCGCAATTGCGCTTCCCGGGCCTGCACCGCCAGCCGCGCCGCGCGCAGGCGGGCCGCAACGTGACGCAGATGCACTACGCGCGCCAGGGCATCATCACGCCGGAAATGGAATACATCGCGATCCGCGAAAACCAGCGCCGCGCCGAATACCTCGAAAGCGTGAAGGCGAGCGGCCCGAACGGCGCCAAGCTCGCCGCCATGATGGGCCGCCAGCACCCGGGCCAGGCGTTCGGCGCCGCGGCCTTCGGCGCGGGCGCGCCGGCCGAGATCACGCCGGAATTCGTGCGCTCGGAAGTCGCGTGCGGCCGTGCGATCATCCCCGCCAACATCAATCACCCGGAATCGGAGCCGATGATCATCGGCCGCAACTTCCTCGTGAAGATCAACGCGAACATCGGCAATTCGGCCGTAACCTCGTCGATCGGCGAGGAAGTCGACAAGATGACGTGGGCGATCCGCTGGGGCGGCGACACCGTGATGGACCTGTCCACGGGCAAGCACATCCACGAAACGCGCGAATGGATCATCCGTAACAGCCCGGTGCCGATCGGCACTGTGCCGATCTACCAGGCGCTCGAAAAGGTCAACGGCAAGGCCGAGGACCTGACCTGGGAAATCTTCCGCGACACGCTGATCGAGCAGGCCGAGCAAGGCGTCGACTACTTCACGATCCACGCCGGGGTACGCCTGCAGTACGTGCCGCTGACGGCCAACCGCATGACGGGCATCGTCTCGCGCGGCGGCTCGATCATGGCCAAGTGGTGCCTCGCGCACCACAAGGAAAGCTTCCTGTACGAGCATTTCGAAGACATCTGCGAAATCATGAAGGCCTACGACGTGAGCTTCTCGCTCGGCGACGGCCTGCGCCCCGGCTCGATCTACGACGCGAACGACGAAGCCCAGCTCGGCGAACTCAAGACGCTCGGCGAACTCACGCAGATCGCGTGGAAGCACGACGTGCAGGTCATGATCGAAGGCCCGGGCCACGTGCCGATGCAACTGATCAAAGAGAACATGGATCTGCAGCTCGACTGGTGCAAGGAAGCGCCGTTCTACACGCTCGGGCCGCTGACCACCGACATCGCGCCGGGCTACGACCACATCACGTCGGGCATCGGCGCCGCGATGATCGGCTGGTTCGGCACCGCGATGCTGTGCTACGTGACGCCGAAGGAACACCTGGGCCTGCCGAACAAGGACGACGTCAAGGAAGGCATCATCACGTATAAGCTCGCGGCGCACGCGGCCGACCTCGCCAAGGGCCACCCGGGCGCGCAGGTGCGCGACAACGCGCTGTCGAAGGCGCGCTTCGAGTTCCGCTGGGAAGACCAGTTCAACCTCGGCCTCGATCCGGACAAGGCGCGCGAATTCCACGACGAAACGCTGCCCAAGGATTCGGCCAAGGTCGCGCACTTCTGCTCGATGTGCGGCCCGCATTTCTGCTCGATGAAGATCACGCAGGACGTGCGCGAGTACGCGGCGCAGCAAGGCGTGTCGGAAGCCGAGGCGCTCAAGAAGGGCATGGAAGTGAAGGCCGTCGAGTTCGTCAAGCAAGGCGCCGAGATCTATCAGAAGCAGTAAGGGCGCGAGGGGCACCGGCCTGAGCCGTCGGCCGCCCCCCTTAGATTCGACCGTTCCCTACGAAGCCGGGCGCCCTAGCGCCCGGCTTTTCTTTTTGCCACGTGCGACGTGCGGCGGCGCGGCCGGGTGCCGATTGTCCGCCGGCCGCACGCGCCGACACGTTCATGTAACGCGCCGCCGTTATCGTGCGTATCCGCCAGCCCGGCGGCGCCCCCGCGCCGATGGCGCTGCCCGTTTTCCCTCCCGTGGAGAAAGACGATGCGTGTATCGCTCTCGAAACTGCTCGTACCGATCGGCATAATCGGCCTGACCGCGTGGCTGGCCGGATGCAATGGCGAGGTGCGCTCGCCGGCGTCCGCGGCTCCGGCATCCGCGGCATCCACGCCGTCCGCGAAGGCCGCCTGCGGCGGCGCGGCGCTGGCCACCTCACAGATGCGCTGCCCGCCCGGATTCACTGCGCCGGCCGCCTGACCGCCGCAACCACGAGCCCTCATCCCAACCTGGAGCTGCCGTCATGGCCCTGCATTCCCGGCGCGATTTCCTGAAATTTTCCGCGAGTGTCGCCGGTGCGACCGCCGCGACCACGCTGTTTCCCGAAGCGATCCGCAAGGCACTCGCGATCGAGCCGAGCACCGTCACGGGCACGATTCAGGACGTGCAGCACATCGTCGTGTTCATGCAGGAAAACCGCTCGTTCGATCACTATCTCGGACACCTGAGCGGCGTACGCGGCTATAACGACCGCTTCCCGATCACGCTGCCGAACGGCCTCCCGGTCTGGTTCCAGCCGCGCCAGGAGAACGCCGCTCAAGTGATCGCGCCGTTCCGCTACGACACGTCCAATCCGGCCGTCAACGCGCAGTGTATCGGCGGCCTGCCGCACACCTGGACCACCACCCAGCGCGCGCTCGACGGCGGCCGCGCGGGCCAGTGGGCCGCGCAGAAAACCAACATGACGATGGGCTATCACGTCCGCGACGACATTCCGTTTCACTACGCGCTGGCCGACGCGTTCACGATCTGCGATCACTACTTCTGCTCGATTCCGGGCAACACGCACCCGAACCGCATGTATCTGATGACGGGCATGATCGACCCGCGCGGCACCGGGGGCGGCCCGCTTCTCGACAATACCGACTACATCGACAACCAGTTCGATGCCGTCAAGCTGCAGCCGTTCACGTGGACCACCTACCCGGAACGGCTCGAACAGGCCGGCATCTCGTGGCAGATCTATCAGCAGGGCACCGATTTCGACAACTACACCGGCAACTACGGCACCAACATGCTTGCGTCGTTCCGGAATTTCGTGGACGCGCCGGCCGGCTCTTCGCTGCAGACGCGCGGCATGAGCACGCGTACGCTGACTCAACTCAAGGCCGACGTACAGGCCGGCGCGCTGCCGCAAGTCTCGTGGCTGCTGCCGCCGGCCGCCTATTCCGAGCATCCGAAATTCACGCCGTTGTACGGCGCCTATTACTTGTCGATGATCCTCGACGCGCTGACGTCGAACCCGGAGGTTTGGAGCAAGACGGTGCTGTTCGTCATGTACGACGAGAACGACGGCCTGTTCGATCACATCGTGCCGCCCCAGGTGCCGACCGTGCCGGGTTCCGGCATCTCGACCGCAGATATTTCGCTTGAGCGCCACGACGTGGTGACGCCCGCGCAGCAAGGCACGTATACCGCCGACCAGCTGCCGTACGGCCTCGGCCCGCGCGTGCCGATGTTCGTCGTCTCGCCATGGTCGAAGGGCGGCTACGTGTGTTCGCAGGTGTTCGATCACACTTCGGTGCTGCAATTCATCGAGAAGCGTTTCGGCGTGGTCGAGACCAACATCTCGCCGTGGCGCCGCGCGGTCTGCGGCGATCTGAGCTCGGCGTTCGATTTCTCGCGCACCGATCCCGCGGTGCCGCCGCTGCCGAACACCCAGAACTACAAGGCGCAGGCCGACATGCAGTGCTCGCTGTCGACTTCGCAGACCGCCCCGGCAAGCACCGCGCAACCCGCCATTGCGGCGCAGGAGCCCGGCACGCGGCCGGCGCGGCCGCTGCCGTACGAACTGCACGTCAACGGACAATTGCAGGGCGGCTCGTATGCGCTGACGTTCGCGAACACGGGCACCCAGGGCGCGCATTTCTGGGTCCATACCGGCGACCCGGCCGCCGCGCCGCGCCGCTATACGATCGAAGCGGGCAAGCAGGCGACCGACACCTGGCCGCTCGATGCGAACGGCGGTTACCTGCTCAGCGTGTTCGGGCCGAACGGCTATTTCCGCCGTTTCGGCGGCTCGGCCGCCAGCGACGCCGCGGCAAAGCCGGAACTGACCGCTTGCTACGACGTAGCCAACGGTCATGTCTACGTGACGCTGACGAACGCAGGCAGCCAGGATCTGACCGTTACCGCGGCCGATGTCGCCTACGGGCAGCCCGCGCGCACGCTGACGGTGCCGGCCGGCAAGAGCATCGAGGCGCACTGGGATCTGTCGTGCAGCAGCCGCTGGTACGACCTCCGGTTCACGGTCGCGGGCAATGCGTCGTGGCAGCGCCGTATCGCCGGCCACGTGGAGACCGGCCGACCGAGCATCATCGACCCGGCCGCCACCGCGCCGGTGACGACGGCGATCTGACGCGCCGCGTCGTAGGCTTGCGGGCCGCCGGCGCCCGCGTTTCCCCCCCTTGACCTGGCGCGCGGAGCATCTATCCTGCTTGTGCGGCAAAAATGAAGCAAAGTCTTAAAACAGATTAAAACCAATCCATCGTGCACCGTCCGCCGGGCGCCCGCAGCCTCCGCCCGGCGCGGGCACCCGCCACCGGCAAGGAGACACGATGTTCCATCAGTTGCTCACGCCCATCGGCAACGCGCTGTTGCCGTCTTTCCTCGTAGCTGCACTCCCGATTCTCACCGTACTGATCTTGCTCGGCGTCGCGCGCCGTCCCGCGTGGCAGGCGTCGCTCGCGGGGCTCGCGGTCGGCCTCGTGGTCGCGATCTTCGGCTGGCGGTTTCCGGTCGGTCTCGCGTTCGACGCCGTCGCGGCCGGCATCGTGTTCGCGCTGTGGCCGGTCATGTGGATCGTGGTCGCGGCGATTCTGCTCTACAACATCGCGATCCGCTCGGGCCGATTCGACGCGTTCCGCGCCTGGCTGCTCGACCATTTGCCGAACGACCGCCGCATCGTGCTCGTGGTGGTCAGCTATTCGTTCGGCGCGCTGTTCGAAGGCATCTCGGGTTTCGGCACGCCCGTCGCGATCACGAGCTCGCTGCTGATCATGCTCGGCTTCCCCACGCTCGAAGCGCTGACCTATACGCTGATCTTCAACACCGCGCCCGTGGCTTTCGGCGCGCTCGGCGTGCCGATCACGGTACTCGGCGCGGTCACGCACCTGCCCGCCGACACGCTCGGCGCGATGGTCGGCCGGCAGCTGCCGTTCTTCGCGCTGCTGCTGCCGTTCTACGTGATCGGCATCTACGCCGGGTTCAAGGGCATGCTGCGCGTGTGGCCCGTGCTGCTGGTCGCGGGCGGCAGTTTCGCGCTCACGCAGTTCGTCACCGCGCACTACATCTACAGCCTGACCGACGTGCTCTCGTCGCTGGTGTCGCTGGTCCTGACGATCCTGTTCCTGCGCGTGTGGCGTCCCGCGCCCGACCCGCGCTTCGCGATCTCGATCGACCGGACGCGGGCGCCGCGCGGCAACGTCAGCGGCACGCAAGGCTGGTATCCGTGGATCATCGTGGCCGCGACCGTGATCCTCTGGACGCTGCTCAAGGTCTTCACGATCGGCGACGTGAAGGTTCAGTGGCCCGGTCTGCACAAGGCCGTGTTCATCACGCTCTACAACACGCCGTACAACGCGATCTGGGACTTCCAGCCGCTCGCGACGGGCACCGCGATCCTCGTCGCCGCCATCGTGACGGCTTTCGTCGTGCGGCTCAAACCGTCGGAATTCGTGGCCGCCATCGGCGATACGTGGGGGCAGACGCGCATCGCGATCCTGACCGTCGCCGCCATCGTCGGCCTCGCGTACTTGATGAACTATGCGGGGCTGACCTACACGCTCGGCCTCGGGGCCGCCTCGGTCGGCATGCTGTTCCCGTTCGTCTCGGCGTTTCTCGGCTGGATCGCGGTGTTCCTGTCGGGCAGCGACACGTCCGGCAATGCACTGTTCGGCAACCTCCAGGTGGTCGCCGCGCAACAGTTGAACCTGAGCCCCGTGCTGATGGCCGCGTCCAATTCGTCCGGCGGCGTGATGGGCAAGATGATCTCGCCGCAAAACATCTCGACCGGCGTGGCGACGACCGACTTCAAGGGCCGCGAAGGCCATGTGTTCGCCAAAACCTTCAAGCACTCGATCTTCCTCACGGTCCTGCTCGGCATCCTGGTCTGGCTGCAGCAAAACGTCTTCCCTTGGATGATCCCGCACTAGGCGGCCGCGCCGGGGCCAGCTTGCGGAACGCCCCGGCCGCGGGTAACATCCAAGTTATTTTTTATCACATGAGGGTGAAAATCTCTCGTTTTGCGGGAGCCAAGGCGCCCTCTAAAAATTATGGATGGGCCCCGCCCCG
>CAUPOD010000135.1:0-6795 GCA_963512745.1 uncultured Burkholderia sp.
CATCGACCCGGAGCAGGCGACGCTGTTCATCCAGAGCAAGGTGCCCGAGCACGCCGAACTCGCGCTGCTGCTCGGCATGAACACGCCGCTCGGCTGGCTCGAACGCGTGCCGACCTACAAGGAGCAGATGGAGAAGCTCAAGGACAAGGACCTGTCCACCTACGGCTTCCTCGGCTACCCCGTGCTGATGGCCGCCGACATCCTGCTGTACCGCGCGTCGCTCGTGCCGGTGGGCGAGGATCAGGTGCCGCACGTCGAGATGACGCGCGAGATCGCGCGCCGCTTCAACTACCTGTACGGCCGCGAACCGGGCTTCGAGGAGAAGGCGCTCGAAGCGGCCAAGAAGCTCGGCGGCAAACGCGCCAAGCTCTACCTCGAACTGCGCAACGCGTATCAGCAAGAAGGGAACGACGAGGCGCTCGAACAGGCGCGCGCGATGCTGCAGGATTCGCAGAGCCTGTCGCTGAACGACCGCGAACGTCTGTTCGGCTACCTGGAGGGCTCGCGCAAGATCATCCTGATCGAGCCGCAGGCGCTCCTGACCGAGGCGTCGCGCATGCCGGGCCTCGACGGCCAGAAGATGTCCAAGTCGTA
This sequence comes from uncultured Burkholderia sp., assembly GCA_963512745.1. Classification (GTDB taxonomy): domain Bacteria; phylum Pseudomonadota; class Gammaproteobacteria; order Burkholderiales; family Burkholderiaceae; genus Burkholderia. The sequence goes on from CAUPOD010000135.1 coordinate 595, forward strand.
CGGCAATACGATCGGCCTGCGCGAGGATGCCGACGCGATCGCGAAGAAGGTCCGCACCATGCCGACCGACCCCGCGCGCGTGCGCCGCACCGATCCGGGCGATCCGGACAAGTGCCCGGTCTGGCAGCTGCACAAGGTCTATACCGACGAAGCCACGCACGAATGGGTCGAACAGGGCTGCCGCTCGGCCGCCATCGGCTGCCTCGAGTGCAAGCAGCCCGTGATCGAGGGCATTCTGAAAGAGCAGCAGCCGATGCTCGAGCGCGCGCAGAAGTACATGGACGATCCGTCGCTCGTGCGCGCCATCATCGCCGACGGCTGCGACAAGGCGCGCAAGGCCGCCTCGGACACGATGCGCGACGTGCGCGAGGCGATGGGCCTCTCGTACAACTGAGGCGCAACCGAAGCGCCGGGGCAGGCGGTCCCGGCCGCGCCGCAACGCGCGGCGACGCAAGCAGGCGAGGGCCGGGGCGCAGACGTTACGTTGGCCCCGGCGAATCCGCTACAATCGCGAACTACACGATTCACATTCATGGCGTTTCATGGCTAACGGCACCCAAGACGGCATTTCCATCCGCGGCAGCATTCCCGCGATCGTTACCCCGATGCTCGAAGACGGCAGTCTCGATCTGCCGGCCTTCCGCAAACTGATCGACTGGCACATCGCCGAAGGCACGAACGCGCTCGTCGTGGTCGGCACGAGCGGCGAATCGGCCACGCTGTCGGTCGACGAGCACATCCTCATGATCGAGACCGCGGTCGAACACGCGGCCAAGCGCATCCCGATCGTCGCGGGCGCGGGCGGCAATTCGACGGCCGAGGCGATCGAACTGACCAAGCGCGCGCAGGCGGTCGGCGCCGACGCGACGCTGCAAGTGGTGCCGTACTACAACAAGCCGACCCAGGAAGGCATGTACCGCCACTTCAAGGCGATCGCCGAGGCCGTCGATCTGCCCGTGATCCTCTACAACGTGCCGGGCCGCACGGTCGCGGACATGTCGAACGAGACGATCCTGCGCCTCGCGCAGGTGCCGGGCATCATCGGCGTCAAGGAAGCGACGGGCAACATCGACCGCGCCGCGCACCTGATCAAGGAAGCGCCGGCCGGCTTCGCGATCTACAGCGGCGACGATCCGACCGCCGTCGCGCTGATGCTGCTCGGCGGCCACGGCAACATCTCGGTCACGGCCAACGTCGCGCCGCGCGCGATGAGCGACCTGTGCCGCGCCGCGCTGGCCGGCGACGCGAAGTCCGCGCGCGAGATCCATCTCAAGCTCTGGTCCCTGCACAAGAACCTGTTCATCGAATCGAACCCGATTCCGGTGAAATGGGCGCTCCAGCAAATGGGCCGGATCGAGGGCGGCATCCGCCTGCCGCTGACGCCGCTCGACGCGCGCTACCACGAAGCCGTGCGTGCCGCGCTGGTCGAGGCCGGCGTACTCTGAGTGCCCGGCGCGGCGGCTCGTGCCGGCCGCGCCTAGATTGTTCCGATGCGCATCCGCCCGCGCCGCGCGCCCCGAGCCCGCGGCGCCGTCAACGGGCGGCGCTCCAGCCAGACGAAGGATTTCATGAAATATCGCGCTTCTTCCCTCCGTGTCGTGCAGGTCTCCACGCTGGCCTTGGCGCTCGCCTCGCTGGCCGGCTGCGAGTCGTTGAGCGATTACTTTGCCTCCGATCACGTCGATTACAAGGCCGTGCATTCGGCGCCGCCGCTGACGGTGCCGAAGGATCTCGACGCGGTGCCCGTCAAGCCCGCCTATTCGGCGCCGGCCACCGATGCAGGTCTCGGCAACGCGCCGACGCGCGCGCTGACGCCGGCCGGCAACGCGACCGAGGGCGTTCCCACGGCGCAGGATCCGTACGGCATGCACATCGAGCACGACGGCGACCGCCGCTGGCTCGTCGTGGACGGCCGCACGCCCGATCAGCTCTGGCCGCAGCTGCAGGCGTTCTGGCAGGACAACGGCTTCTCGCTCAAGACCGACGCGCCGAACACGGGCATCATGGCGACCGATTGGGCCGAAAACCGCGCCAACATTCCCGACGACTGGTTCCGCCGCACGATCGGGCGCCTGATCGACTTCGCGTATTCGTCGGGCACGCGCGACCGGTTCCGCACGCTCGTGTCGCGCACGGCCGACGGCGGCACCGTGATTTCGATCACGCACAGCGGTCTCGAAGAAGTGCTGGTGGGCGCGCACGGCGGCGACTCCACGCGCTGGGTCGAGCAGCCGCGCAACCCGACGCTCGAGGCGCTGTTCCTCGGCAAGCTCATGCAGAGCTTCGGTCTGACCGACGCGCAATCGAAGCAGCTGCTGACCGGCGAGCGCATGGCCGTGACGCCCGCGGCGATCGTCGATGCCGGCGGCGCCGCGGCGCTCGCGCTGTCCGATTCGTTCGACCGAGCATGGCTGCGCGTCGGCCTCGCGCTCGACCGCACCAACTACGCCGTGGACAGCCGCGACCGCACCAAGGGCCTGTACACGGTGCGCTACGTCAACGCGGCCGACGAACTCAAGCGCGAGGGGCTGCTCGGCAAGCTGTTCTACGGCAAGCCCGGCGAAGCCAAGCCGGGCAAGGCGTTCTTCGTGAACGTGCGCCCGCACGGCGACGGCACCGAAGTCGCCGTAGTCGATGCGAACGGCCAGGCCGACGATTCCAAGGAAGCGCAGGCGCTGATCACGCAGCTGCACGCGCAACTGAACTAAGCGGCGTGTTGCGGTTCGCCAGCCTCGGCAGCGGCAGCGAGGGCAATGCGCTGCTCGTCGAGGCCTCCAGCGGCGCGCGCGCCACGCGCGTGCTGCTCGACTGCGGCTTCTCGGCGCGCGAGATCGAGCGGCGCCTCGCGCGCCTCGGTTGTGGCGTCGATGCGCTCGACGCGATCGTCATTACGCATGAACACAGCGATCACGTCGGCAGCGCGCTGACGCTCGCGCGCCGCGCCGCGCTGCCCGTCTATATGAGCTGGGGGACGGCCGTGGCCTGCGGCGCCGACGAGGCGCCCGGCGTCGAGCTACGCGTGCTGTGGGGCGACGAGGCCGCCGAGCTCGGCGAGCTGTGCCTGATGCCCTATACGGTGCCGCACGACGCGCGCGAGCCGCTGCAGTTCGTGTTCTCGGACGGGGCCAAGCGCTTTGGCGTGCTGACCGACGTCGGTGTCGCCACGCCCCATATCCACACGATGCTGAGCGGCTGCGACGCGCTCATGCTCGAAGCCAACCACGACCCCGCGCTGTTGGCCGGTAGCCGTTATCCGGCGTCTCTGAAGGCGCGTATCGGCGGTCCGCTCGGGCACCTGAGCAACCAGGCCGCGGCCGGCATCCTGGCCGCGCTCGACTGCAGCCGGCTGCGGCACCTCGTGGCCGCGCACCTGAGTCAGCAGAACAATCGGCCCGAGCTCGCGCAGGCGGCGCTTGCCGAGGTGCTCGGCACGCGCGGCGAGGACGTGCTCGTGGCAACCCAGGAAGACGGTTTCGCGTGGCTGAGTCTCGATTGATTCGAGCGTCGAGCGCGCATTCAATCCGCATCTCGAAAAAAACGACCGCATTCATTACCGGTACTCGCGCGTATTGCGCGCGCTATCGTAATTCGGCTTCCGGATTCGTTTAAATCGGAGCCGCAGTGGAACTGCTGCAGTTCCACTGCGGCAATAAATCCATGCCAATTTTGTTTTTGATTATTTTTGGCATCCGGTATCCGATGGATACGGGCTTATCGCGGACAACGTACAGACGTAAAAAAACCGGCCCGTGGGCCGGTTTTTCCGCTGGTGCGAAGCAGCTTAGTTGCTTGCGCCCGATGCCGGAGCAGCAGCCGAAGCAGCAGCAGCCGTCGCGTCGCTCGCAGCAGCCGTAGCCGAGCTTGCAGCAGCAGCCACGCTCGATGCAGCGTCGGTCACAGCCGAAGCAGCCGAAGCGGCAGCAGCCGAAGCGTCGCTAGCAGCCGATGCGGCTTGGTCAGCAGCCTTGTTGCAAGCAGCCAGTGCGACAGCGGCCAACAGGGAAGCTACGAGGAGGGATTTCTTCATGATCACGTCCTTTTATGGTTAAAGGTAAGCAACAGCGCGAAAACAATACCGGTTAATGTGCACCAATACCACTTGGGCCGCGCGGTGGAGATGCGCGCGAGAGCGTGAATCTTCCATACGGCTTGGGCGGAAATTATATGCACTTTCGTATTGACCGTCGACAGATCCAGGGTCAATACCGTTGTCTTTCCCATACAGGCAATGCGCCCGCGATTATACAGGGTTTAGCCTGATGGGAGTCAATCCGTCCGATCGACATGCAACCAGCCCGCAAGATACCACTCGTAAAGCAAGCCTGTCATGGCCTCGTGGTGTCGAAGTGTTACAAACCGTTGTGCCGCCAGGCGGCGTCGGTCGGCCAGTTCGGGGAGCCAGTGCTTGAGGCCCGTCAAGGAATCGGACTCGCCGTTCAAGTAATAGTGACGGGTGTCGTAGAGCAGGGCGGCGCGGCGGTCGAGGCGCACGCCGTGGCGCGCTGCCTGCGTCGCGAACGCGGCTTCGCCGAGCGGCCGCGCGGGCGGGTCGAACACCACGCTGGCCTTGGGCTCGCTCAGGTAGCAGCCGAGGAAATCGGCCACGTCGCGTTCGCTCCAGCGGATGCCGTTGACGATCGCCGCGACGCGCTCGACCATCGCCTCCGGCAAGCGGGCCGGCTCGCCGACCGCGGGCTGGCGCGGATCGCGGTACAGCTGCTCGGCGTCCGCACGCAACTCGCCGCGCTCGGCCAGATGGTAGAGGAATTGGTTACGTAATTCGCCGGCTTTCGGCGCGCGAAAGCCGATCGAGCAGGTCATGCACTCGCCGAGCGCCACGCCGTCGTGGGCGATATGGGGCGGCAGATAGAGCATGTCGCCCGGTTCCAGCACCCACTCTTCGTCGGCTTCGAAGTGTTGCAGTATCTTGAGCGGCAGGCCGTCCTGCAGCGTGAGATCGGTTTGCGCGCTGATGCGCCAGCGCCGCTGGCCGTGCACCTGCAGCAGGAACACGTCGTAGGAATCGAAGTGGGGGCCGACCCCGCCGCCTGCGGTCGCATATGAGATCATCAGATCGTCGAGGCGCGCGTCGGGAATGAAGCGGAAGCGGTCGAGCAGCGCGCGGGCGCGGTCGTCGTGCAGGTCCGCACCCTGCACGAGCAGGGTCCAGTCGCGGCGCGTGACGGGCGGGATCTCGTCGGGCTCGAACGGACCGTGCTCGAGTTGCCAGCGCTTGCGGAAGTGCGTGATCAGGCGCGCTTCGGCTTCGCCGCCGCAGGCGAGGCCGAACAGTTCGTCGCGCGAGAGCGGCGCGGCGACGCCGGGAATGGCCTGGCGGATCAGCAGCGGCTTTTTTTGCCAGTAGCGCCGCATGAACTGCTCGGGCGTGAGCGCGCCCAGTAATGACGCGGAGTGCGCGCCGGGATCGGCGTGCGGCTTGCGGATGCGGTTGTCCGCGTCGGTTCGGGACCGTTGGGTCATCGTATAATCGCGCTTATGTTCTTGGGAGATGTCGATGAAAATCGCAAAAAACACCGTTGTGTCGGTCGCTTACAAGCTGTCGGACGCACAGGGCAATCTGATTGAAGAAAGTAACGAGCCGATGGTCTATTTGCACGGCGGCTATGATGGCACGTTCCCCAAGATCGAGGAATCACTCGACGGCCACGAGCCGGGTTTCGAAACGCAGGTTCAACTCGAACCCGAAGATGCGTTCGGCGAGTACGACCCCGAACTCGTGAAGATCGAGGCGCGCGACCGTTTTCCCGAGCCGATCGAAGTCGGCATGCAGTTCGAGGGTACGCCCGAGGACGGCGACGAGGAAACCGATGCTTTGATCTACACCGTAACCGATCTGGCCGACGACAAGGTCGTGCTCGACGGCAACCATCCGCTCGCAGGCATGGCGTTGCGTTTCGCGCTGACCGTGAAGGACGTGCGTCAGGCCACCGAAGACGAGATCGAGCACCAGCACGCGCATGGCGTGGACGGCGTGCACGTGGTCCATGAGGACGACGACGAAGACGGCGAGGCAGGCGACTCAGGGCGTATTCTGCATTGAGGGCGCGCCGTGGGGGGGGGGGGGGGGGGGCCGGGCCGGCCGCCCCCCCCCCCTGACAAATAACACCCCGCGTTAAAACCCCCCACACCAGTATTGTTGTTTTTTGTGGTAGAGGCTGGCGGCGCGGCGCGCGCGGATTA
>CAUPOD010000136.1:0-6775 GCA_963512745.1 uncultured Burkholderia sp.
ACCTGGTGGTATTTGCCTTCGAGCACGGTCAGCGCGGGGCAATGCGTGTCGCGCGCTTCGGCGGCGACCGCGGCGATCGGCTTCGGCTCGCCGTGCAGCAACACACCAGCGCGCCGTGCGGCGAGCTGCGTGTCGTCGAGCGGATGGCGCACGGTCGCGAGATAGGTCTTCGGCACCTTGCGTTTCGGCGACGTATACGCGTGGACGAACTGACCGTCGTCGGACAGCAGCAGCAGCCCGGTCGTGTCCTGGTCGAGACGGCCCACGCATTGCACGCCGCGCTCGGCGAGCGGCGCGGGCAGCAGGCTGAACACGCTCGCGTGATGCTGCGGATCGCGCGAGCATTCGTAGCCCGCGGGCTTATGCAGCGCCAGATATGCGTGCTCGTGATACGGCCACGTTGTGCCGTCCACCTCGAAGCGGAGCGCCGCGGTGGCGAACGCGGCATCGGGCGCGTCGCACACGACGCCGCCGACCGCGACGCGGCCTGCCTCGATCAGCGCGCGGCACTGGCGGCGCGAGCCGAAGCCCTGCTTGAAGACAATGCTTTCGAGATTCATGGGGCGCGAAGCGGCGCGGGCGGGATGAGGCGCGATTATAAACGGCGCCGCGCCCCGGCGGCCTGCGCTTCGGCCGGCTCCTGCCCGCGCTCGAGCCGCGCAGGCAATACGACGCCGATGTTCAAGCCGCGGTGCCGGGCGGCATCGGTTTCGGTCAGGTCGAGCGTCGCGCCGAGCCGTTCGGCGATCGCCTTGACGATCGACAGACCGAGCCCCGAGCCGAGCTGTTCGGTGCCGAGCACGCGGTAGAACGGGTCGAACACGCGCGCGCGTTCGGCGGCCGGAATGCCCGGTCCCGAATCGGCCACGCCGAGGCGCACGCCGCCGCGTGCGTCTTCTATCGACAGGTCGACGCGGCCGCCGTCGGGCGTGTAGCGGATCGCGTTGTCGACGAGATTCTTGATCAGCGTGAGCAGGTCCACGCGGTTCACGTAGAGCCACGCATCGCGCTCGCTCGCGACGCCGAGGTCGATGCGTTTCGCTTCGGCGAGCGGCAGCAGATCCTCGAGCACGCTGCGATAGACGTCGAGCGCCGAGACGGCGGCTTCGGGCGCGGACGGCGCGGCTTGCGCGCGCGCGAGGCTCAGCAGTTGTTCGAGCAGAACGCGGCCGCGTTCGATGCCGCGCCGCAACGTGCCGAGCCGTTCGCGTGCGGGTTCGGAGAGCGGCGCCTCGGCGAGCCGTTCCGCTTGCAGCGAGAGCGCCGTCAGCGGCGAGCGCAGTTCGTGCGCCGCATCGGCCACGAAGCGGCGCTGGGCCGCCATCGCGGCGTCGATGCGTTCGAGCAGACGGTTGATCGCAGTCACGAACGGGCGGATTTCCACGGGCACGCGCTGCGCGGCGAGGGGATGCAGCGCCTGGCTCTCGCGCTCGTCGAGTTCGGCCGAGAGCGCCGCGATCGGGCGGAACATCTCGCGCACGAGCTTGGCGACGATCACGAGCAGCACCGGCACGAGCAGCAGGAACGGCGTGAGGGTGCGCAACGCGCTGTCGCGCGCGATTTCGTTGCGCATGCCGGTTTCCTGCGCGATCGCGATGCGGCGTCCGTCGCTCAAGGTATCGATCAGGACTCTGAACGATTCGCCTCGAAGTTCGAGCGTGTGCATGCCGTCGCTCAATGCGGCCGGGATCGGCAGCGGCGCGCCGGTATCGACGTTGCCTGAGCGGTGCAGATCCGCATCGCTTACGTACTGCACGATCACGCGCGATTCCTCGTCGCCGCGCGGGTGCTGGCGCAGCGCATCCAGTTCGGCCGGCGCGGGCGGCACGCGCTCGAGCAGCGTCGCGATCTGGCGCAGCACGTCGTCCTGTAGATCGTGCGCCTCGTCGAACGCGCTCGCGAACGAAAAGATGCCCGCCACGAGCGCCACGATCAGGATCGCCAGCGCGAGCGAGAACGACAGGCGGAATTGCAGCGAATCCTTCAGGCGCCTTTTGAAACCATCCATCCCACGCCTCTGACGTTCTTGATGATGTCGCTGCCGAGCTTGCGGCGCAGCGCGTGAATCAGGAAATCGATCACGTTGCTTTCGATTTCCTCGCCCCAGCCGTAGATGCGTTCTTCCAGATCCACGCGCGACAGGATCGCGCCGGGCCGCACGAGCAACGCGTGGAGCAACGCGAATTCGCGGTTCGAGAGCTGGACCGACGCTTGTCCATCGACGGATGCTTCGTGGGTGGACGGATCGAGCGAGAGCTGGCCGTTGCCGAGCATGGGCGACGCCTGGCCGCCGCGGCGCCGGTGCACGGCGCGGATGCGCGCGAGCAGTTCGGCCATGTCGAACGGCTTGAGCACGTAATCGTCTGCGCCGCCGTCGAGGCCGCGCAGGCGGTCCTCGATCGCATCGCGCGCGGTCATGACGATCAGCGGCACGTCGTTGCCTTGCGCGCGCAGTGCGGCCAGTACTTCGTGACCGTCCTTGCCGGGCAAGCCGAGGTCGAGCAGCACGAGATCGTACTGCTGGCAGCCGAGCGCGTTGAGTGCCGTCTGGCCGTTCTTGACCCAGTCGGCCGCGTGGGACGCGTCCTTGAGCGCCGCCTGCACGGCGTCGCCGATCATCGGATCGTCTTCAACCAACAATACGCGCACGGGATTCCTCGGGGGTTGCGGGCCTGCCGCGACAATGGGGGAGGGGCGGCGTCCATCTTCGCCGCGCGTCTTGCCGCGCGTCAAGCGCCGCGCGGCGGATGCGTCACGCGAGGACCCAGCCGCGCGCGATCAGCGGACCGCACACGCGGCGGTAGAGGCCGAGCGTGCAGCGGTAGGCCGGCGCGACATACCAGTGCGCGAGGCGGCGCGCCAGCGTCGCGGCCGCAAACGCCACGCACAGGGCGCCCGCCATGTCGAACGGGAAGTGCACGCCGAGATAGATGCGCGCCCATGCCACCGGCAGGCCGAGCCACGCGAGCATGGCCGCGGCCGGGCGCGTGCCGTGATAGTGCAGTGCGCTGATCGCGACGGCCCACAGCAGGGTCAGGTGATCGCTCGGAAACGAGGAATCGGCCGCGTGGGCAAGATAGGTATGACCGAGCCCGATCACGAACGGGCGCGGGTGATCCCAGGCCAGGCCGATCAATTGATTGATGCCGAGTCCGAGCAGCCCCGCGGCGGCGGCGCTCAGGATCGCGACGCGCTGGCGCGGGCCGCCCCACAGCCAGCCGCCGGCCAGGAAGGCCGGCACGAGCCAGATCGCGTATTCGGCGAACACGGTGGCCCACAAGAGCGCGGGTGCGCTCGGATGCGCGGGCGCGTTGAGCGCGAGGAACAGCAGGTGGTTCAGCGTTTCCATGACGGGGGACGGTCGAATTCCAATATAGCGCCGCAGCGTACGGCAGCAAACTTAGGCGAGGCTGAGGCCCCTCGCGAAGCGAGACAGGCTGCCGACAATGTGGCCGATCGGGCGGCGGCCGCCATGATACGACGCATTACATTTTCCTTGCCAGTCGACGCATCAGTTAAAAATGCCCATCTTAATAAATGCAAATGAGAATGATTTGCATTATATTATCTTGGGGCAGTCAACTTTTAACTGGATGAAGTGATGGGAAAGCAAGAGACCAGCAGGGAAGCAACCGGGGAAAACGCAGCCGGGGGCATGGGAATGGGAATGGGAAGCGGCACGCGCGTGCGCTACGCGCGGCCTTTCGCGCTTGCGTTGCTCACGGTCGCAAGCCAGGCGGCTTTCGCGGCTGCCGGCGATACGGCCGCGAGCGCGACACCGGAACAGGTGCTGCCGGCCGTTGCCGTTTCGGGCACGGCCGCCAAGCCGGACGCGGGGCAGCATCTCGACACGCGCGTCTCGAGCGGCGCGCTCGGCACGCGTTCGCAACTGGATACGCCGTACTCGACCACGGTGGTCGATCGCGAGCAGCTCGACGCATATCAGCCGGCCAAGCTCGGCGACATCTTCGTCGGCGATGCGAGCGTGCTCGACAACAGCAATTCGACGAATGCGTGGGCCAATCGGATCACGGTGCGCGGTTTGGAACTCGATTGGGCCACCAGCTATTACATCGACGGCGTGCCGTTCGACAGCTACGGCGTCAAGCTGCCCTACGAGCAGTTCCAGCGCGTCGAACTGCTCAAGGGGCTGTCCGGCTTCATGTACGGTTTCGCACAGCCGGGAGGCGTCATCAATTTCGTGATGCCGACGGCCCCGGCGAAATCCGTGCGGAGCATCGACGTCGGCTACCGCAGCGACAGCGTATGGTCCGAGCATGCCGACCTGAGCCAGCGCTTCGGTCCGGATCAGATGTTCGGCGCGCGCGTCAACGCGACTCACGAGTCGGGCGGCGTGTATAACGACGGTCACGTAAACCGCAACGCGGTTTCGCTCGCGCTCGACGCCAAGCTGACGAAGGACCTGTCGGCCGACTTCAAGATGATCGATCAGCGCGCCACCACGACCGGTCTCGAATCGTCGATCCAGACGTATGGCTATCCGGGCGACACGTCCCTGCCGGCGCCCGTCAGCGGGGGCAACGGGCTATTGAACAGCCGCGGCGAAGCGCTGACCACGGCGTTCGAGTATTACCGCGGCCGCGTGCAGTACCGGTTCGCGCCGGAGTGGACCGCGAGCCTCGTGTACGGCTTCGGCAATTCGATGCGCAATCGCAATGAGTCGTCGCTCGCGCTGTCGAACTATGCGGGCGATTACACCGACTACCGGTATTTCGGCCGCGAAGCGAGCCAGTCGACGTTCCTGCAGGCGATGGTGAACGGCACCGTGCATACGGGGCCGTTCACGCATCAGATCGTGTTCGGCGCGCAGCAGCAGACCATCAAAGACTATTACGAGGCGAACTTTTTCTACGGCGCGATCGGCGCCGGCAATCTCTACTCGCAGAATACGAATGGCTGGTCGCCCGATTTCGGCCCCGCGACGCGGCCTTCGGACAAGATCACGCAGAAGACGCTATTCGCGAGCGATACGGTCGACCTCACCGAGCGCTGGTCCGTGCTCGGCGGCTTGCGTTATACGAACTACGCCCAGACCAATTACGCGTACGCGAACGGTGTGTCGTCGGTCTCCTCGGAGTACGACCGCAGCGGCGTGCTGACACCCACCGCCGCGGTGATGTACAAGCTCGATCCCACGACTACGCTCTATGCGAGCTACGTGGAGTCGCTCGAGCCCGGCAAGCAGGTCACGTTCCCGTATGCCAACGCAGGCACCGCGATGAATCCGTTGCGCAGCCGCCAATACGAACTGGGCGTCAAGACCGCGCGCGAATCGTGGAGCGCCACGGCCGCGCTGTTCCGCATCGAGCGCGGCGCGGGCTATGCGAACAGCGCGAACGTCTATGTCCAGAACGGCCAGAACGTCTACCAAGGGTTCGAACTCGCCGGCGCGGCGAAGCTGTCGCGCCAGTGGAACGTGGCCGGGGCGCTGCAATATCTCGATGCCTGGTATGCGAAAGGTTCCCAGTACGACGGCAGCCGCGCGATCGGCGCGCCGCGCTTGATGCTGACCGGTCACGTCGGGTATCTGCCCAACGCGCTGCCCGGCGTCGAACTCGCGCTCGATACGAAGTACACGGGCAACATGAGTCTGCGGCCCGACGGCTCGCTCAACGTGCCGGGCTTCATGCTGTACAACGTGGGCGCGACTTACCGGACCAAGCTCGCCGGGCATGACGCGACGTTCCGGCTGGCGCTCGACAACGTGTTCAACCGGAAGTACTGGGAGTATCAGACGCAGGATTACATCGGGCCCGGCGATCCGCGCACGATCAGCCTGAATGCGAAATTCTCGTTCTAAGCCGGTCGGATGCTGGGGCCGCTGCTAGCGTGAACAGGCCCCGCCAAACGAATCGAGCCCCGCGCATGATTGAACGCGCGGGGCTCGTTTTTTGATGGCGAGTATAGGACGTGGATGGCGGCGCGAAGCGAGATCAGTGCGCGCAGGCCGTGTGCTCCGCATTGAGCCGAATCACGCGCTCGGACGGCTTGAGCTTCGGGCAGGTGCTGCAGAAATCGCCGTCGTGACAGCGGTAGTTGTAGCAGCAAGTCTTACGCGCGAGCGACAACTGCACGCTGCCGTCCTGGAGCCGGTACGGGAAGTACGCGCTCGCGTCTTCGAGGTGGAGCGCGCTCAGCCAGCGTTTGCCGAGCTGCTGCAGCGCGCGGTTGTCCCACTCGGGGCCGAGCTTGCGGACGGCCAGCAGCGCGGCCAGCACGCAGTCGGCCAGCATGCAGCGCGCTGCGATCGGGTTGAGCTTGATGACCTGCGAGAGCTCGGCCTGCGTATCGCGGCAATACGCTTCGAGTTGCTGCGCCGCGAATTCGAGACGCGCCGCGAAGCGGCCGTGGAACGGCCGGTGCTCGTCGAGCAGAAAGCCGACCGCGAAGCCGTTGTCGGTCAGCGGTTGGCTGAACGTGTCGAGCGACGGGCAGCATTTCGCGAGATGCACGCCGACCGCCATCAGATACACGGGCTGCCAGATCAGCAGCCCCCAGCAGCGCAGCGCGGAATACGGTACGCCCGCCTCGGGGTACGCGCGCAGCCAATGTTCGGTCATGGCGCGCAGGGCCGCTTCGTTGCGCAGCGCGCACGGCAACGGCCGGCAGTATTGCCGCGCGGCCGAGGCGCAGGCGGTGTCGTCCGCCGCGCCGCGCACGCAGCCGCGCAAACCCGGCACCACCCGGTCGGTCAGGTCGAAGAGCTTGGCGAGCGTATGGCTGGCGCCCATGTCATTCCTCGAGCGCGCCGACA
>CAUPOD010000137.1:0-6770 GCA_963512745.1 uncultured Burkholderia sp.
CGTTTGCGCGGGCTGCACGCATGCGCGTGCGATCGCGCCTTCCAGGTCGGCACGGATGCGCTTGCTCAGCGCCGTGGCCGCGTCGGCGTCGGCGTCGAGCGCGCGTTCGCCGCCGCCCGCGGGCGAAGCCGCGTTCAGCGTCGAGGACAAGACGATCGCGTCGGTCCAGGCCAGCCATTGACTGAGGCGGTCCGACAGCGACGTGCCTGGCGCGCTCGCGTCCAGCTGGGCCAGGCGCGCGAGCAGACGGGGCAGCGCGGGTCCGCCGACGGCGGCGCGCTGGGAGGCGTGCACCATGCTCATGCTGCGAGTAGCAAAAGGGCAGCAGTTTACACGCAGATACCCATGGACCCGCCGCGCGCAGCGTTTGGACGAATTGCGCATACTGCGGCCGCGCAGCCGGAACGCTGTTGGCGTGCCGCCGCGCAGGCGCCCGGCATGGCCCGCTTCCGGTCAATCTGACCGGAAGCGGTGCGGCGAGCATGCCGGGCGCCGGTGAGTTTTGCCGGTTTCTATGCCGGTAGGCTATTCCCGGAACTCCATGCAGTCAGGCTCCGTCGAACCGGCTCATGCGATATTCGTGAAAGGAGCGCATCGATGACTAGACATTCCGCAACTTCCAATGGCCATTCGCAATCCGCGGCGCCGTCCGCCGCCGAATACGCGGCGGCGCCCGCACCGAAATGCGTGGGCGCGTGCGATCCGGCCGAACGCTTCGACGTAGTCCTGATCCTGCGCCGCCAGAACGCGCCCGAGTTCGATACGCTGGTCCGTCAACTGACGAGCGGCGACCCGGCCGCCAAGCCGTTGACGCGCGCCGAATACGATCGGCGCTTCGGCGCATCGGCCGCCGATTTCGCCAGCGTGAAGCAGTTCGCCGCCGCGCACGGCTTCACGGTCGTCAGCACCGATCCGCTGACGCGCCAGGTCGTGCTGTCGGGCACGGTCGCGCAATATCAGGCCGCGTTCGGCGTGTCGATGGAGTCGTACGAGCACACGGTCGGCGCGCGCCAATTCCGTTACCGCAAGCCGGCCGCGCCCGTGGTGGTGCCGCCCGAAGTGCGCGACGCCGTGAGCGCCGTGCTCGGTTTCGACAATCACGCGAAGGCGCAGCCGTATTTCCGCGTCGCGGGGCCTGTGGTGCAGTGGCGCGCGGCGCATCCGTCGGCGCAGGCGTTTACGCCGTTGCAGATCGCCGAGAGCTACGGTTTTCCGGCCGGCGACGGCGGCGGCGAATGCATCGCGCTGATCGAACTCGGCGGCGGGTACCGCGATGCCGATCTAAAAAAGTATTTCGCGGGCCTCGGCGTGAAGCCGCCGCAGGTCGATGCGGTATCGGTCGACGGCGCGGCCAATACGCCGACCGGCGATCCCAACGGCCCCGACGGCGAGGTCGCGCTCGATATCGAAATCGTGGGCGCGCTCGCGCCGGGTGCGCGCATCGGGGTTTATTTCGCGCCGAACACCGAGGCCGGTTTCGCCAATGCGATCAGCGCGGCGCTGCACGACACCGTGCGCCAGCCGTCGGTGATCTCGATCAGTTGGGGCGGTCCCGAAACGGCCTGGTCGCAGCAGGCGTTGACCGCGCTGAACAGTGCGTTGCAGGCGGCCGTCGTGCTCGGTGTCACGGTGTGCGCGGCGTCGGGCGACAACGGTTCGTCGGACGGCGTCGCGGGCAGCGGCGATTATGTGGATTTCCCCGCATCGAGCCCGTACGCATTGGGCTGCGGCGGCACGCGCGTCGTGGCGAGCGGCGGCCGCATCAAGAGCGAAACGGTGTGGGGCGGCACGCCCGGCAACGGCGCGACCGGCGGCGGAATCAGCACGAATTTCGCGCTGCCGGCGTGGCAGCGCGGGCTGTCGGCCGCTCGCAGCAAGGGCACCGCCACGGCGCTCACGAAGCGCGGCGTGCCCGACGTGGCCGGCAATGCCGATACGAGCAGCGGCTATACGGTGCTTATCGACGGCACGGAAACGGTCGTCGGCGGCACGAGCGCGGTCGCGCCGCTGTGGGCCGCGCTGCTTGCGCGCATCAACGCTGCGCGCGGTAAGCCCGTGGGCTTCGTCAACGCATTGCTGTACAAGCAGCCCGCCGCGTTCCACGACATCACGCAGGGCAGCAACGGCGATTTCGCGGCGTCGCAGGGCTGGGACGCATGTACGGGCCTCGGCTCGCCGATCGGCAGCAAGATCGCGGCCGCGCTCGGCGCGGCGGGTCCGGCGAAGTAAATGCGCGGCAGCGCGCGGGGGGAGTCGCCCGCGCGTGCCGCCGCGCCGCGGCCGGTAGCGTAATGGTCATGGGCCGGCATGCTGTTGCCGTGCGTATCGATCCGATCACGCCGGGCGGCTATGATTAGGGGCCGCACGGCCCCGATTCCTACTCGATTACTCGACTCCGCTCCGACCATGACGCTTCCGCAAGCCGATCTGTTTGCCGTTCCCGCGCTCGACCGCTCGCTCAAGGACACGCTCCAGCACCTGATCGACACCAAGACCAAGCCGCCCGGCAGCCTCGGCCGGCTGGAAACGCTGGCACGCAAGCTCGGCATGATCCAGCACAGCGCGCATCCGACCGTCGAGCGGCCCGTGATGCTCGTGTTCGCGGGCGATCACGGCATCGCGGCCGAGGGGGTGAGCCCGTACCCGCAGGCGGTGACCGCGCAGATGGTCGCGAACTTCCTGGCCGGCGGCGCGGCGATCAATGCGTTCAGCCGCGTGGCCGGCCTCACGCTCGAGATCGTCAATGCGGGCGTGGCTACGCCGTTGCCGGCGTCGCCCGAGCTCGTCGATCTGGCGATCGCGCCGGGAACGCGCAATTTCGCGCAAGAGCCCGCGATGACGCGCGAGCAGGCGCTCGCGGCGCTCGAAGCGGGCGCCGCGCGGGTCCGTCATCATGCGGCGCTCGGCACCAATGTGATCGCGTGCGGCGAGATGGGAATCGCCAATACCTCGGCCGCCGCGTGCCTGATGAGCCGCCTGCTCGACATGCCGATCGAAGCATGCGTGGGGCGCGGCACGGGGCTCGACGACGCAGGGCTCGCGCACAAGCGCGACGTGCTCGGCGCGGCACTTGCGCGGCATGCGCGCGTGCGCGAGCCGCTCGACGTGCTCGCCACGTTCGGCGGCTTCGAGATCGCGATGATGGCGGGCGCATTTCTCGCCGCGGCACGCGCGCGCATGGCGATCGTGATCGACGGCTTCATCGCGACGTCGGCGCTGCTTGCGGCCGAGGCGCTCGCGCCGCACGTGCGCGACTACTGCGTGTTCGCGCATACGTCGAACGAGGCCGGGCATCGGCGCATGCTCGCGCATTTCGGCGTGGAGCCGCTGCTGGAACTCGATCTGCGTCTCGGCGAAGGCACGGGCGCGGCGCTCGCGATTCCGCTGCTGCGCGCGGCCACCGCGTTCCTGAACGAGATGGCGAGCTTCGAATCCGCGGGTGTGGCGGATCGCGATGCGCGCGATGCTTGATGCATCGCGCATGAACGCTGTGTCGCGCACGCACGCGGGCGCGCGTGAAGCGGTCCCGGCACGCCGCAGCGTAGGGCGATTCGCATGTCGCGGCGGCCGGAGCGCACGATGAATCCGCACGCCGAGATCCGCTATTTCTTTACCGCGCTCGCGTATTTCACGCGGATTCCCGCGCCGCGCTGGGTCGGTTTCGAAACGCACTGGCTGAACGAGGCGGCGCGCTACTTTCCGCTGGTCGGCGTGTTCGTCGGTGCGGTGGGCGCGGGCGTGTATTGGGCCGCGCTGCATGCGTGGCCGCCCGGTATCGCGGTCCTGCTGTCGATGGGGGCCACGCTCGTGTTGACGGGCGCGTTTCACGAGGACGGCCTCGCCGACTGCTGCGACGCGTTCGGCGGCGCTTATACGCGCGACGACGTGCTGCGCATCATGCACGACTCGCGGATCGGCGCGTTCGGCGCGATCGCGTTGATCGTCGCGCTCGCGCTCAAGTGGCAGGCGCTCGCGGCGCTGCCGCCGCCGCGCGCGATCGCGCTGATGATCGCCGCGCATGCCGCGAGCCGCGCCTGCGCGGCCAGTTATCTCGTGACGCTCGACTATGTGCGGGCCGAGGGCAAGGCGAAGCCCGTCGCGCAGCGCATGCGCGTGCGCGCGTGGCTGTGGGCCGCGGCGACGGGCTTGCCGTGGCTGTTCTGGCCTGCCTGGCCCGACTGGCGCGCGGGCGTGGCGACGCTTGCGGTGCTGTGCGTGCTGCGCTGGGCGCTGGGCCGCTATTTCGTGCGTCGCATCGGCGGCTATACGGGCGATTGTCTCGGCTTCGCGCAGCAGCTATTCGAGTTGGCGATTTATCTAACGGGGCTGGCGTGGATCTGATCCTGATACGGCATCCGGCCGTCGCCGTGCCCGGCGGTCTGTGCTACGGGCGCAGCGACGTGCCGCTCGCGGGCGATCCGCACGCCGCGGCGGAAGCCGTCTTCGAGCGGCTGGCGGCGCTCGGCGCGCCCGCGCCCGATTTCATCGAGAGCAGTCCGCGTTCGCGCTGTTTGCGCGTGGCCGAGGCGCTGGCGCGTGTGCATCGCGCCGGGCCGCGGGTGCGGGAGGACGCGCGTTTGGCCGAGCTCGATTTCGGCGCGTGGGAGTTGCGTGCGTGGGATGCGATCGAGCGCGGCGAACTCGACGCCTGGGCGGCCGATTTCCTGCATGCGCGCGCGCATGGCGGCGAGAGCGTCGCGCAATTCGATGCGCGCGTGCGCGAGTGGCGTGAGGCGTTGCCGGAGACGCGGTCCGAGGAAGCGTGCACGCGTTGGGTCGTGTCCCATGCGGGCGTGATGCGCGCGCTCGCGGCGCAGATGCTGGGGCTGCCGCTCGAACAATGCATGCGCTGGCCGCTCGGCTATGCGGCGGTCGTTTGGCTGCGCCGCGATGCAGGGGCGGGACGGTGGGCGCTTGCGCATTGGAATGTTTGAACGCGCGAGGGGTTTGGTGATCGCGAGTTGACGGCACCACGGCACCACGGCACCACGGCACCACGCCGATGCGCACTTCACATACGCATCGCACGCCGCCGCATCGCCGAATTACCGCTGCGCCGAATCGCCACCCGCCACACGCCGCTCGCGCGCCATGTCCAAATCCCGGCACAACAGCGCCGCGCCTTGCGCGACGCGCGGCCCGGGGCGGCTCAACAAATCGCCGTCGATCGCGAACAGGTTGCCGTGCGCCACCGCGGTCAAGCGCGGCCATGCGCGCCAGCGCGCAAGGCTCGGCAACGGCTGATCGGCGGCACTCGCGCCGGGTCCCGTGGTCATGATGACTTCGGGGTCGGCAGCGAGCACCGCCTCGTCCGACACGGTCGGCACCAGCGGCGCGAGCCCCGCGAACACGTTGCGGCCGCCGCACAGCGCGATCACCTGGCTGAACAGACTCGACCCGTTCAGCGTCATGAGCGGGCGATCCCAGACTTGATAGAACACCGTCACGGTCGGCTGCGCCGCGTAGCGCGCGCGCAGTTGCGCGATCGCGTCGCGATAGTGCGCGGCCGCCGCTTGCGCGCTCGCCTGCGTGCCGAGCAGCTGGCCGAGGCGCGTGAGCGAGGTCGCGACGTCGTCGAGCGTGCGCGGTTCGCTGAAGAACAGCGGAATGCCGAGCGCGCGCAATCGGTCGGTCTCGCGCTGCGCGTTGCCATGGCGCCAGACCACGATCAGATCGGGCTTCAGCGCGGCGATGCGTTCGAGGTCGAGCGCGCGGTTGTCGCCGACGCGCGGCACGCGCTGGGCTGCGGGCGGGTAGTCGCTGTAGTCCACGGCGCCCACCAGTTTGGTGCCGCCGCCGGCCGCATAGATGAGTTCGGTCGCATGCGGCGCGAGGCTGATCACGCGCTGCGCGGGCGCGGCGAGCGTGACGGCCGCGCCGCTGTCGTCGACGACGGAGACGCTTGCGCGGGCGGTGGCTGCGCAGGCTAGGGCGGCGAGACCGAGGAGACCGGCGACGCCGAGCGAGCGCGAAAGCCGCGTCGTGCTGAACACGCGCCTCATGCGCGCGGCGCCTTCAACGCAAGCGGCAGCCCGGCCACCATCAGCGTGGCCTCCGACGCGAGCGCGGCCATGCGCTGGTTGAGGCGGCCGAGTTCGTCGACGAAATGCCGCGTCGCCGCGCCCATCGGCACCACGCCGAGGCCGATTTCGTTGCTGACCACGAGCACCGTGCCCGGCGCGCTCGCGCAGACGTCGAGAAATGTGTCGATGCGTGCCGCGGCCGCCGCGCCGCGCGTCGCGCTTTCGCTCGGCGACGCCGCTTTGGCGTCGCCCGGCGAGCTTTCGCCATCGTCCGGCCATGCCTCGTCTGCCACCGGCCACAGCAAATGACTGAGCCACAACGTCAAGCAATCGACGATCACGCACCGCCCCGGTGCCGCTTCCGCCGCGAGCGCCGCGCCGAGATCGAGCGGCGTTTCGACGACGCGCCAATGCCCGGGCCGCCGCGCGCGGTGATGCGCGACGCGCTCGGCGAATTCGGCGTCGCCGATGCGCGCCGTGGCGATATAGGTGACGGGCAGTCCGCAGGCGTCGGCCAGGCGTTCCGCATGCGCGCTCTTGCCCTAGCGTGCGCCGCCGACGATGAACGTGAGATGGCGTGTGGTCATGCGGCGATTGTATCGGCATCGGCGCGCGCGGCCGCCCGGACGCCCCGCGCGCCGGCCCTCCGAATCCCGGCCGGTTGCGCTAAGCCTTCAATTTAATTGCGAAATTTCCGCCGGCAGCGGCCGCTGCCCCGCCTTTCCGGACACCCCCCCCCGGGTGTCG
>CAUPOD010000138.1:0-6744 GCA_963512745.1 uncultured Burkholderia sp.
TCCCCGGCGTGACCGAGGCGCTCGCCGCGATTCCGCTGCCGAAGGCGTGCGCGAGCAACAGCTATACGGCCGTGGTGCGCGCCGTGATGAAACGTACCGGGCTCGACGCGCAGTTCGGCGAGCGCGTCTATTGCGCCGATACCGTGGCGCGCCCCAAACCCGCGCCCGACGTCTATCTGGCCGCGGCGCGCGGGCTCGGCGTGGCGCCGGCCGCGTGCCTCGTGATCGAGGACAGCGTGGCGGGCGTCACGGCGGCCAAGGCGGCCGGCATGACGGTGTTCGGCTTCACGGGCGGCACGCACGTCGGCGCGGGCCACGACGAAGCATTGCTCGCGGCCGGCGCCCGCGTGCTATTCGACGATATGACGACGCTGCCCGCCTACGTGGCAGCCGAATTCAAGTATGGAGACTGAGGATCATGGCAAGCGTAACTTTGCGCGACGTATTCAAGCGCTATGAAGACAACGAGGTGCTGCGCGACGTCAATCTCGACATCGCCGACGGCGAGTTCGTGGTGTTCGTCGGCCCGAGCGGCTGCGGCAAGACCACGCTGATGCGCATGATCGCGGGCCTGGAGGACATCAGCGGCGGAGATCTGACGATCGGCGGCACGCGTATGAACGAAGTGCCGCCGGCCAAGCGCGGCATCGCGATGGTGTTCCAGTCGTATGCGCTGTATCCGCACATGACGCTGTACGACAACATGGCGTTCGGCCTCAAGCTCGCGGGCGCGTCGAAGGCCGAGATCGAAACGGCGGTCAAGCAGGCCGCCAAGATCCTGCACATCGACCATCTGCTCGACCGCAAGCCGAAGCAGCTGTCGGGCGGCCAGCGCCAGCGCGTCGCGATCGGCCGCGCGATCACGCGCAAGCCCAAGGTGTTCCTGTTCGACGAGCCGCTCTCGAACCTCGACGCCGCGCTGCGCGTGAAGATGCGTCTCGAGTTCGCGCGTCTGCACGACGAACTGAAGACCACGATGATCTACGTCACGCACGATCAGGTCGAGGCGATGACGCTCGCCGACAAGATCGTCGTGTTGTCCGCGGGCCGCATCGAGCAGGTCGGCAGCCCGCATACGCTCTACCATGCGCCCGCCAACCGCTTCGTGGCCGGTTTCATCGGCTCGCCGAAGATGAATTTCCTCGACGGCGTCGTGCAGCAGGTATCGGGCGACGGCGTGCTGGTGCGCTACGCGACCGGCGAGACGCAGCTCGCGGCGGTCGCCGCTGGCAATGCGCGCGAGGGCGACCAGGTCACGGTCGGCATCCGTCCCGAGCATCTGCGCGTGGGCGAGAGCGCGTATGGCGTGAGCGCGAGCACGAGCGCGCTCGAATCGCTCGGCGATGCCGCGTACCTGTATGCCGAGAGCAGCGTGGCACCGGACGGCCTGATCGCGCGGATTCCGCCGCTCGAACGGCACGCGCGCGGCGAGACGCTCAAATTGGGTGCCGCGCCCGAGCACTGCCATCTGTTCGATGCGCAAGGGCAGGCGTTCCAGCGCTTGGAGGCGCAGGCTTGGGCGGCCTGATGCAATACATGCCCGGCGCCGCAAGGTGGCGCCGGGCATGCAGAGCGTGCAAGGTGTGGGGTTAGGCGCGCACCCGTTACGCGCAGAGCCTGGCGCTCGCGGGACGATTGAGGCCGACACCTGGCTCGGCCGCCTGAATGACCAAGGAGCGGTGGACTTGCGGCGGGATGCGGACCTTGAATTCGCCGCTATACGCTCGATCGGCGATTGGCTCAGGCACTTTTTCACCGTTCGCCACTAGATCGCGCACAACCTCGTCGACGACCTTCCGAATACCGGACAACGCCCCTTCGAGGGTTTTGTCGAGCCACGAAAGGGAGGGGAATTCTGCACAAAGGCCAACATGTTCCCCGTCCTCCGGGGACCACGTTACGCGATACGTAAAGTGATCGTGATTCGTTATTGACACCATAAAGCAAGCAATCGCAGAAGATTTTCGTTCCTCGCCGGTCCCTGCTGGCGCATTTCTGTGCCTGCCAGCGCCGAGCTCAGGCGCGAGTGTCTGACTCTAGCGCTCGCACACGCTGTTTCTTTACGCGCGCGCTTGCTTCGGCGCCGCGGCCGTAGCCGCCTCGAGCGCCGCGCGCGCGCACAGCTCGTCGGTCACGAGCCCCGACAGCCAGCCGCCCTTGAGCGCGGCGATGATCGCGTCGCGCTTGCGCTCGCCGCCGGCGAACCCGATCGTCGGCCGCTGTGGCGGCGACGACAGCGGCACGCTCGTCACGCGCCGGCCGAGCGCCGCGTCCACACGCTTGCCGTCGCGGTCCAGCGGCACGCCGAGCAACTCGGCGAGCGCGCTGTCGCGCACGAGCTCGCGCACTTCGCCCGCGCTCAGAAAGCCGTCTTCTTGCAGTGGACAATTCGGCCCGATGTTGCCGATCCCGATGAACGCCACGTCGGCCTGCGCCGACAGCCCCTCTACGATCCGGTACAGCCGGTGATTGCACCATTGCGCCTGCTCGGCCTCGTTGTCGGCCATGAGCGGCGCCGGCAGCAGAAAATGCTTGCCGCCCGTCTTCTCGGAGATGTGCAGCGCGACGTCGTATCGGTTCGACGAGCCGTCCTGCGCGATCGCCCCGACCATCGACACGAGGCGGTGCTGCGGCCGCTCGATCTGCGCGATCTGGTCGACGGCCGCCTTCAGCGTCCGGCCGCTGCCGACCGACACCACGAGCGGCCGTTCCTCGCTCAGGTAGCGCTCCATGACCTGCGCGCCGGCCACCGCGAGCTTGCGGTCGATCTCGGCCGGCGAATCGTTGTCGACGGGCACGACCTCGCAGACCGACAGCCCATACGCCTTCGACAACTGGCTCGCGAGCGCGAGGCAATCGGCGAGCGGATGATCGACGCGCACGCGGATCAGGTTCTTCTCGATCGCATAGGCGACCAGACGCTGCGCCACGGGGCGCGACACCTGGAGCTTTTCCGCGATCTCGTTCTGCGTGTTGCCGGACACGTAATAGAGCCAGGCGGCGCGCGTCGCGAGGTCGAGCTTTTCGGTGGATCGTGACACGGTGTGAGGCTCCGGACTGAGAAAGGTCTCCGCGATGGTGCGGTAAGGCGCAGCGGTTTGTCCAGCTATGGCAGCCCCGGATGGCGGGCTGCCCGAGGACAACTGCGCCCGGCGTGCGCAAGCGTACGCTCGTACTCGCTCAGGCGCTCAGGCCAACCGCGTGCGCGAGCGCTCGTAAAGCGGCCGTACGTGGCGGTACAGCTCGCGGAACTCGTCGAGCCGCTCGCGCAGCAGCCGGTGCCGCGTGTGATGCGGTTCGTAACTCGCCGAGATCGGCGGCTTGGTCAATACCTCGGCCGGCTTGCCGCCCGCAGCGAGCCAGCCGAGCCGCGCTGCGCCGAGCGCCGCGCCGGTCTCGCCGCCGCCGTGCTGATAGGTCGGCGTATCGAATGCATCGGCCACGAGCTGCGCCCACCACGCGCTGCGCGCGCCGCCGCCGAGCATCGACAGCGCGCCGACTTCCGTGCCCGCCGCGCGCAGCGCGTCGAGCCCGTCGGTCAGCGCAAGCGTCACGCCTTCGAGTACCGCATAGCCGAGCAGCGCGCGGTCCGTCGCGTGCGTCATGCCGAAGAACACGCCTTGCGCGTACGGGTCGTTGTGCGGCGTGCGCTCGCCCGACAGATACGGCAGAAACAGCGGCGCATCGGCGAGCGCATCGGCTGGCAGCGCGGCGACTTCCGCGAGCAGCGTGGGCTCGTCGGTCGACATCAGCTTGCAGACCCAGCGCAGGCAGCTCGCGGCCGACAGCACCACGCTCATCTGATGCCAGCGGTCCGGAATCGCATGGCAGAACGCATGCACGGCCGAGGCCGGATTCGGCCGGAAGCGGTCGCCGATCACGCACAGCACGCCCGACGTGCCGAGCGACACGAAGCCGTCGCCCGGATCGATCGCGCCGATGCCGATCGCGCTCGTCGCGTTATCGCCGCCGCCCGCTGCCACGACCACGCCGTCGCGCCAGCCGAAGCGGCGCGCGACCTCGGGCAGCAGCGTGCCGGAAGGGGCGCTGCCTTCGGCGAGCCGCGGCATCTGCTCGCGGCTCATGCCGCACGCATCCAGCAGCGTATCGGACCAGTCGCGACGCGCCACGTCGAGCCACAGCGTGCCGGCTGCGTCGGACGGATCGGAGACCTTGCCGCCAGTGAGCTGCAGGCGCAGATAGTCCTTCGGCAGCAGCACGCTCGCCGTGCGCCGGAACAGTTCCGGTTCGTGCCGCGCGATCCACAACAGCTTCGGCGCGGTAAAACCCGGCATCGCGAGATTGCCGGCCAGCGCGTGCAGTTCCGGCACGCGCGCCGTGAGTTCCTCGCATTCCTCGACCGCAGGATTTTGGTTCCACAGAATCGCGGGACGCAGCACGCGGTCCTCGGCGTCGAGCAGCACGGCGCCGTGCATCTGCCCGGACAGCCCGATGCCGCGGACCTCCGCGAACTCTTGCGGATGCCGCTCGCGCAGCACGTAGAGCGCGCGGCACGTGCCGTCCCACCAGTCTTGCGGATGTTGTTCGGCCCAGCGCGGATGCGGCCGCGAGACCGTGAACGGCACCCCGGCCGTGCCGATCACGCGCCCATCCGGCGCGAGCAGCAGAACTTTGACTTCGGAAGTGCCTAGATCGATGCCGAGATACATGGCGCGGTGCTTACCTATGACCTGAAATTGACGCGACAAGCGCGCACGGGCTGCGACGCGCTGCGCGATACGTTAAACGAACGCGTGAGACGAACGCGATACTTTAGCCGCCCGCGGGCTGCTTAGCCAGCCATGCGTCGACGCGCGCCGCGCCTTCGCGCACGGCGCGTTCGAGCGCGGGGGTGCCCGCGAGTGCGCCCCACAGCAGACGGTCCGCGCAGAACGCCTCGAGCGGATCGGGCGCGTCGAGCATGCGGCGCACCGCGTCGGGGTCCATCACGCTGTCTTGATAGGCATAGGGCAGTGCGCCCGCTTGCCAGCGCTGCAGGAAGCGCAGGAACAGCGCGGGCAGCACCGCGGTCGCGGCCGGGTTCGCGCCCGCGGCGATGCGCTGCGCGATGGTCGGCGCGATGAAGCCGGGGATTTTCGAGAAACCGTCGGCCGCGACGCGCTGATTCGTATCGAGCACGTACGGATTGCCGAAGCGTTCGAGCACGACGTCGCGATAGCGTTCGAGATCGATCGGGCTCGGCGTCAGACACGGGATCACGTCCTCGGTCACGTACGCATGCGCGAGCGCGCGAATTTCGGGATCGAGCGTGCCTTCGTGGATATAAGTCAGACCCTTCAGCGTGCCGGCCCATGCGATACAGCTATGCGTCGCATTGAGGATGCGGATCTTGGCTTCCTCGTACGGCATCACCGATTCGACCATCTCCGCGCCCGCGCGCTCCCAGCCAGGACGTCCCGCCGCGAAGTGATCCTCGATCACCCATTGAATGAACGCCTCGCTCATCACGGGGCATGCGTCGTCGCGGCCCGTCGCAGCCTCCACGCGCGCGCGCAGTTCGGCGGTCGGGCGCGGCGTGATGCGATCGACCATCGAATCGGGGCAGGTCGTGTTCGCGTCGAACCACGCGAGCAGGTCCGTCGCGCCTCGGCGCGTCAGGAATTCGCGCATCCCCGCCTGAAAACGCGTGCCGTTGTTGCGCAGGTTGTCGCAGGTCTGCAGCGTCACGGGGCCGCCGCCGCGCGCCTGGCGCGCTTCGAGAATGGCCGCGAGCGCGCCGTAGATCGTCGTGCGCGCGCCGGCCAGGTCTGCCGCCAGATCCGGATTCGCGAGATCGAGCCGGTCGTGCTCGTCGAGGTAATAGCCGCCTTCCGTGACCGTGAACGAGACGATGCGGCAGTCCGGATCGGCGCCCGCGTCCACCAAGGCCGCCAAGTCCGCCGACCACGGCAGCACGCGCGTGATCGAACGGATCGTCTCGTAGCGGCGCTCGCCCTGCGGCGTTACGGTTTCGAGCGTGTAGGCGCCGTGCTGCGCGGCCAGCGCCTCCATGGTCGCGCGCATATCGTCGCGGATATTGCCGACCGTGAGCGACCACGGCGCCTCGCCTGCGGGGCGTGTCAGATTGGCCTGCTGCAGATACCACGCCTGATGGGCGCGATGGAACGAGCCTGCACCGATGTGCAGGATAAAGGGCGCGCTGCCTGATGCGCTGTGCATGAGTGTCTCCTGTAGGCGGGGCGCGCGTCTGTATGCGCGCGCTCGGATGCAGCCGCCCAACGTTCGGCGCGAAGCCTTGTGAACATTTGTTCATCGTATGGGCGAATGATCTAAATGATCGGCGCGGCGCCAAGGGAAGTCAAGCGATTTGGTGGGGGAGCGCGCGGCCTACGAAAGGGTTTTTTGTACGGCCAGGTTGTTCTAGTATGGAAGCGAGACGCAGCCGCGTCGTTGAGGAGGGCAGCCATGGATTCCGAATCGATAGCCGGCCTGATCGGCCTGGCTATCGGCTTGCTGGTGCTGGCCGGATTGACCGTGTTCGAGTCGCGCGAATACCGGCGCGCGCATCACGGCGAAGGGATGATTCACCACTGGATCGCCGAGCATCACCACCTGTTCGACCGATGGCGCAAGCACTGAGCTGCACGCGCGCCGGCCCAAAACGAAACCGGCACGGCTAAATGACCGTGCCGGTTGGGTATTGCCCGATCCACCCCGGATCCACCCCTTTGCGCCTCCTGCCGTCAGGCGCGGGGGGGGGGGGGCCTTTTGGTTGAGCGGGGG
>CAUPOD010000139.1:0-6728 GCA_963512745.1 uncultured Burkholderia sp.
TCGTGGAGTGGGACGATGTCGCGCACTTGCAGCACGCGAGCGACGACGACGGGTATCGGCAGGTTGTTTGACGCAGGGCCGCGCGGCCGCCGGGCTCACCGCGCGCTTGCGCCGTCACGCGCCCGGCGGATGGGACTCGTGCGGCGCGCCCGCCGCGACGCGCCGCCGTGCGCGTTTCGACACGCCGTTGATCAGCGCCCAGCGCATCACGGGCGCCGCGAGCCGCACGCCTGGCCGGACCAGCACGCGGCGCACCACGGCGTAGCCGTCGAGGCCGAGCATGCGTTGCGCCCACGGCGGCAGCAGATCGATGCCCGCGTGCAGCATCAGCGCCGCAGCGGGCTGCAGCGACGGACGCGGCACGGGCGCGTCGAGCAAGATCCTGACGACCTCGGCCGTGCGTTCGCTAGCCAGCAATTCCGGCCGCATATCTCTTAGGTAAGTACCCACTTCGGCACGCGATGCGGGCACGCTTTCGGCACCCAGCAGCATCGCGATGCGCGCCGTTTCGGCGTAGTAGCGGTCCTGCTGCATGTGGGTGAGATCGGCGTTCACGTAGCGCAGATGCGCGGCCAGGAAGCTCGATACCTCGGCCACGTGCACCCAGGTCAGCAGCGCGGGATCGTCGGCGCGATACGGGCGGCCGTCGGGCGCCGTCCCCGTCACGCCGGCATGGATGCGCTTCACGCGTTCGACGAGCGCGAGCGCATCGGCGCGGCTGCCGTAGGTGGTGCCCGCGATGAACGTCGCCGTGCGGCGCAGCCGGCCGAGGATATCGGTGCGGAATGTCGAATGATCCCAGACGCCGGCCAGCGCGAGCGGGTGCAGCGCCTGCAGCAGCAGCGCGCTGATGCCGCCCGTCATCATCGCCGTGAAATCGGCATGCACTTTCCAGCACACGGCATCGGGGCCGAACAAGCCCGGGTCGCCGGGCGGCGAGCTGTAGTCGAGCGACGGCCCGCTGCCGGACGTCAGATGCGTGACGCCTTTCGCGAGCCGGACGCGCAGGCGTTCCAGCAACGGGCCGCCCAGCGGCCAGTCGGTGTAGGCGGGGCGGCTCGGGTCGGTCATGGCAGCGGCTTTGACGGAAAGGCGGGGGCTGACGGCCGCTAACGGGTGTCGTCGGCGCTATCCCAGAGGGTGCGCACGGGGCTCGCCGCCTCGGGCACCGCGAGACCGAAATGCCGGTACGCGAGCAGCGTCGCGACGCGTCCGCGCGGCGTGCGCTGCAGATAGCCCTGCTGGATCAGATACGGTTCGAGCACGTCCTCGATCGTGTCGCGTTCCTCGCCGATCGCGGCGGCGAGGTTGTCGACGCCGACTGGGCCGCCGTCGAACTTGTGCAGGATCGCTTCGAGCAGCTTGCGGTCCATCAGGTCGAAGCCGACCGGGTCGACGTCGAGCATCGCGAGCGCGGCATCGGCCACGGCGGACGTGATGATGCCGTCCGATTTGACCTCGGCGTAGTCGCGCACGCGGCGCAGCAGGCGGTTCGCGATACGCGGCGTGCCGCGCGAGCGTTTGGCGATTTCGAGCGCGCCGCTCGGCTCGATCGGCGCGCCGAGCAGCGCGGCCGACCGGCTCACGATGCGCGACAGCTGTTCGGCGTCGTAGAACTCGAGGCGCGCCACGATGCCGAAACGGTCGCGCAGCGGGTTGGTGAGCATGCCCGCGCGCGTCGTGGCGCCGACCAGCGTGAACGGCTGCAGGTCGAGCTTGACGCTGCGCGCGGCCGGCCCTTCGCCGATCATGATGTCGATCTGGTAGTCCTCGAGCGCGGGGTACAGGATTTCCTCGACCACGGGCGAGAGCCGGTGGATCTCGTCGATGAACAGGACGTCGTTGGCTTCGAGGTTGGTCAGCAGCGCGGCGAGGTCGCCCGCGCGTTCGAGCACGGGGCCGGACGTCTGGCGCAGGTTGACGCCCATCTCGCGCGCGACGATGTGCGCGAGCGTGGTCTTGCCGAGGCCCGGCGGCCCGAACAGCAGCACGTGGTCGAGCGCTTCGCCGCGGCGTTTGGCGGCCTCGATGAAGATCGAGAGCTGGCCGCGCACTTTTTCCTGGCCGACGTATTCGTCGAGCAGCCGCGGGCGCAACGCGCGCTCGAACGCCTCCTCGTGCTTGGACGCGGGCGTGGCGGCGATGATGCGCTCGGTGGCGAGTTTGTCGGTTTCGATCATGCAGTGATTGTACCGCGCGGGGTGCGAGAGTCGTGGCGCTCGCGTTGGCCGAACGGACGACTAGCGCACGACGGCCCGGGCCGGGAAACTAGCACGGTACACGTATCGTAGGAGAACGGCGGCGAGGCTACGGCGTAGCGCGACGCTGCCGGCGTTCGGCCGGCGTCGGTTCAGCCCTTCGACAACGCCTTGAGCGCGAGCTTGATGCCTTCCGATACGCCCGTGCCGGCCGGCACGTTCTTGACTACGGCGAGCGCGTCTTTTTCCTAGTAGGCTTGTGCGAGCAGGGATTTTTGGATGTCGCCGGCGTGGTCGGCCGCGGCCGCGGCGCCCGCGAGCGCACCGATATCGGCGCCGAGCTTGCCCTTCAGTTCGAGCAGCAGGCGCTCGGCGGTTTTTTTGCCGATGCCGGGCACGCGCGTCAGGCGCGCGGCGTCTTGCAGCGTCACGGCCTGCGCGAGTTCCTGCACGCTCATGCCGGACAGCACCGCAAGGGCCATGCGCGCGCCGACGCCCGTGATCTTGAGCAGTTCGCGGAACGCCGCACGCTCCTGCTGCGTGAGGAAGCCGTACAGCAGGTGCGCGTCCTCGCGCACGATCAGCTGGGTCAGCAGCGTCACGGGTTCGCCCGCGGACGGCAGGTTGTAGAACGTGCTCATCGGCACATCGACCTCGTAGCCGACGCCGTGGCAGTCGAGCAGGATGTGGGGCGGGTTCTTTTCGAGCAGAATGCCGGCGAGGCGACCAATCATGACGGGAGCGGCGCAAAAGGGAAAGCGCGAGTGTAGCGTATGGGGGGGCGCGAACGCTGCGCGTTCGCTTTTCTTTGTGCTGAACCAGCGGCTAGTTCAGGCTTGGGAGGATGGGGTAGGGTGCTTGCTTTCGGTTGCCTACAGCAAACACCCTACCCCATCCTATAGCTTCATTTGCCCTAGAAAATCCAACACCAAACCCGATGGTTTTTTTACCTTATCGATACAGCCAATTCCAACGGTGGTGGAGCGAGGGGGAAATTTAATAGGGGGAGGGTAGCTATGCGCGGGTTGGTTTTTTGGGCATATCAAACTCGGGACAGGTAGGGGTATTCGCCGGAGGCAACCGTAGGCGAATACCCCTACCTGTCCTCCCAAGTTCGAACTAGCCGCAAGCAGCGAGCTTTAATCAACCCAAGAAACAGCGGCGCCGCAGGCGCCGCGAACCTCACCCGATCAACCGTCCGCGCCGCACGCGCATACCCTTCTTGGCCAGCGCGGGCGCGAGGCCGCCGAGCGCTTCGAGCGTATTGCCGCCGTGCGCATGGCAGATCGCCATGCCGAGCGCGTCGGCCGCGTCGGTGCCGGGCAGGCCGGACAGGCTCAGCAGGCGCGCGACCATTTCCTGCATCTGCTCCTTGGTCGCGCGGCCGTAGCCGACCACGGCCTGCTTGAGCTGCAGCGCCGTGTATTCAGCCACGGGCAAGCCGCCCGACACGAGGCCGCAGATCGCGGCGCCGCGCGCCTGGCCGAGCAGCAGCGTCGATTGCGGGTTCACGTTGACGAAGACCTTTTCGAGCGCGGCTTGATCGGGCCGATTCTCTTGGACCAGCGTCGAGATGCCGGCGAAGATCGTGCCGAGGCGCGTCGGCAAGTCGGTGGTCTGCGTGCGGATCACGCCGCTCGCCACGTAGGCGAGCCGGTGTCCGCTCACGTCGATCACGCCGAAGCCGGTGACGCGCAGCCCAGGATCGATACCGAGAATACGCATCGGCCGGCGCGGTTCAATGACGGAAATGACGCACGCCCGTCAGCACCATCGCGATGTTGTGCTCGTCGGCCGCTGCGATGACTTCGTCGTCGCGCATGGAGCCGCCGGGCTGGATCACGCAGGTCGCGCCCGCCGCGACGACCACGTCGAGGCCGTCGCGGAACGGGAAGAACGCGTCCGACGCCACGGCCGAGCCGTTCAGCGAGAGGCCCGCGTTCTGCGCCTTGATGCTCGCGATGCGCGCCGAATCGACACGGCTCATCTGGCCCGCGCCGACGCCGAGCGTCATGCCGTTGCCGCAGAACACGATCGCGTTCGACTTCACGAACTTGGCGACGCGCCACGCGAACAGCAGATCGTCCATTTCCTTCGGCGTGGGGTGGCGCTTGGTGGCGACGCGCAACTCGCGCGGCTGCACGTTCTTGGCATCCGGGGACTGCACGAGCAGGCCGCCGCCGACGCGCTTGAGATCGAACGCGTTGGCGCCGTCGCCCAGGGCGATCTCGAGCAGACGCACGTTCTGCTTGGCCGCGAACACTTGCAGGGCCGCCGCGCTGAATGCCGGCGCGATCAGCACTTCGACGAACTGCTTCGAGACGGCTTGGGCCGCGGCTTCGTCGACTTCGCGGTTGAACGCGATGATGCCGCCGAAGGCCGAGGTCGGATCGGTCTGGAAGGCCTTTGCATATGCGTCGTGCGGGTTCGCGGCGATCGCCACGCCGCACGGGTTCGCGTGCTTGATGATCACGCACGCGGGCGCGTCGAACGTCTTCACGCATTCCCACGCCGCGTCGGCGTCGGCGATGTTGTTGTACGACAGTTCCTTGCCTTGCAGCTAGCGGTAGTTCGCGAGCGAACCGGCCGGTGCGGCGAGATCGCGGTAGAACGCGGCGCTTTGGTGCGGGTTCTCGCCGTAGCGCAGGTCCTGCACCTTGTCGAACGCGAGGTTCAGCGTGGCGGGGTAGGCATTGCGCGAATGGTGCTGGCGGTCCGCGTTGAGGCTCGTCAGGTAGTTCGTGATCGCGCCGTCGTATTGCGCGGTGTGCGCGAACACCTTGGTCGCGAGGCGGAAGTTGGTGTCGAAGCCGACCGTGTTGCCGTTCGCCTTCATTTCGTCGAGCACCACGGCATAGTCGGCCGGATCGACGATCACGGTCACGTCGCGGCAGTTCTTGGCCGCGGAGCGCAGCATCGTGGGGCCGCCGATGTCGATGTTCTCGATCGCGTCGGCGAGCGTGCAGTCGTCCTTCGCGACGGTCGCGACGAACGGGTACAGGTTCACGACGAGCAGGTCGATGGTCGGAATGCCGTGCGCTTCGAGCGCGGCCATGTGCTCGGGCAGATCGCGGCGCGCGAGGATGCCGCCGTGCACCTTCGGATGCAGCGTCTTCACGCGGCCGTCGAGCATCTCCGGGAAGCCCGTGTAGTCGGCCACTTCGGTGACGGGCAGGCCGGCTTCGGCGAGCAGCTTGGCGGTGCCCCCCGTGGACAGCAGTTTGACGCCTTGCTCGGACAGCGCGCGCGCGAATTCGACGATGCCGGTTTTATCGGAAACGGAGAGAAGTGCTTGCTTGATCATGATGGAGACACCAATAGCTGAAGAACGGGGCGCGACCTGCTTACAGCAAACCGAGCTGTTGCAGCTTCTTGCGCAATGTATTGCGGTTGAGGCCGAGATATTCCGCGGCGAGCGACTGGTTGCCGCCCGCGCGGGCCAGCACGACTTCGAGCATGGGCTTTTCGACGCAGGACATCACCATGTCGTAGATGTCGTGCGGCTTGGAACCGTCGAGATCCTGGAAATAGGCTTCCAGGCTGTCGCGGACGCATTGTTCGATGTTGTGCTTGCTCATGCTGCCAGGGGTTGTTGAGTGTCTTGGTCCGGGTCGCCCTGCACGTCTTCCACGTAGACGAGGCGGTCGGACACGGCGCGTTGCGCGTCGAAAAACTGATTCACGGCGGCTAACTGCTCGCGCGTCGAATCCAGGGTGTTCATGCGATGGCGAAAACCGTTGGCGCCCGCGAGGCCGCGCGTATACCAGCCGATATGCTTGCGGGCCGTGCGCACGCCGGTGAATTCGCCGTAGAACGCGTAATGGTCTTCGAGGTGATGGTTCATCACCTCTTGAATCTCGTCGATGCGCGGCGGCGGCAGCAGCTCGCCGGTGTTCAGGAAATGCTCGATCTCGCGGAACAGCCACGGGCGGCCTTGCGCGGCGCGGCCGATCATCAGCGCATCGGCGCCCGTCGCGGCGAGCACCGCGCGCGCCTTGGCCGGCGAATCGATGTCGCCGTTGGCGACGACGGGGATGCGCACCGCGTCTTTCACGGCGGCGATGGTCTCGTACTCGGCCTCGCCGTGATAGAGGTCGGCGCGCGTGCGGCCGTGCACGGTCAGCATCGAGATGCCGGCCTGCTCGGCGAGGCGCGCGATATGCACGGCGTTCTTGTTGGCGCGGTCCCAGCCCGTGCGGATCTTCAGCGTGACGGGCACCGCGTCGGGGCCCGTGCCGACCGCGTCCACCACGGCCTCGACGATGCGCACGACGAGCGGCTCGTTCTGCAGCAGCGCCGAGCCCGCCGCGACGTTGCAGACCTTCTTGGCCGGGCAGCCCATGTTGATGTCGATGATCTGCGCGCCGTTGTCGACGTTGTAGCGGGCGGCTTCGGCCATCATCGCCGGGTCGGCGCCGGCGATCTGCACGGCGATCGGCTCGACTTCGCCTTCGTGGTTTGCGCGCCGCATCGTCTTCGCGCTTTTCCACAGCTGCGCGTTGGATGTGACCATTTCGGACACGGCGTAGC
>CAUPOD010000140.1:0-6680 GCA_963512745.1 uncultured Burkholderia sp.
TACAGGGTGGGGGGGCGGGGGGGGGGTTACCCCCCTCGGGGGTAGCACGCGGCGGGGTAGACCCCCCACCCCGGCCTAAGCTTCAATTGCCGCAAACAAACCCCCATAACCACCACTTCTACTTCGTATTTAATCCCGATATTTCACCACTGTGCTCACGAAAATCGCGTGCGGCAGTTACGCGTAGGTTGGTTTTTCCAGGGCAATTGAAGCTTAGGATGGGGTAAGGGTATCCGCTGGAGGCGTTCCCGCCGGAAGCGGATACCCTTACCCCATCCTCCCAAGTGTGAACTGGCCAAGGGTGTTAACAAACAAACCCAAAAAAAACCAAAAACCAAATTTAGAAAGACAAATAAAAACAGGGGCGCCGCAGGCGCCCCTTATAGCCACCCATGTGTCCCAAGCACATGATGCACCGCCTCGATCCGCGCCCCCGCATCCTCCATCTCGAGCAGCTTCTGCTTCCCCCGCACCTCGATCGGCAAAATCTCGGCGAGCCGGTTCGACACCCAACTCGGATCGTCGAACCGCAGCGGCTCCGCGAATAGTTCGATCTCGGGCTCGTTGCGCCGCACCGCGGCCACGATGCGTTCGAGCGCCTCCGCGCACGCGCCGAACTGCGCAAGCGCCTGCTCGCCCTCGATCGGCCTGTCCGCGGGCAGCGTCTCCGCCAGACCGACCAGCAACCCGTTCGCCTCGACGCGATGCGAAAGCAGCTTGAAACGCTCGGTGCCGATCGTGCTCAGAAACAGCATGCCGAACTCGCCCGAATCGCAATCGACGATGCGCGCCATGCACCCCACGGTTTCCGGCACCGACGCCGTCCCTTCCTGCGCGACCTCCGGCCCACTGCGCAGCAGGCACACGCCGAACGGCGCGTTCTCGCGCAAACACGCGCGCGTCATGTCCTGGTAGCGCGCCTCGAACACCTTGAGCGGCAGCCGCCCGCCCGGAAATAGCACCGTGTGCAGCGGAAATAGCGGCAGTTCGGTCAGCGGGGTCGAGAGCGAGGACATGGCGGCATGCGCACTCAGGCGGCGGTCACGAGCCGAGACGACGCTTCCACGCTGAGCGGCGCGTCGCGATGGCGGACAATCACGTTGTTGCGCCCGGCGAAATGGCGGGCGAGCGTTTCGGCGATATAGACCGAACGGTGCTGGCCGCCCGTGCAGCCGATCGCGCAGGTCAGATAGCTGCGGTGATCCTCGCGAAAACGCGGCAGCCACTTGCCGATGAATGCCTCGATGTCGGCGATCATCTCGCGCACGATGGGCTGCGCGGCGAGGAAGTCGGCCACCGGTGCGTCGAGTCCCGTGAGCGGGCGCAGCGCATGGTCGTAATACGGGTTCGGCAGCGCGCGCACGTCGAACACGAAATCGGCATCGAGCGGAATGCCGCGCTTGAAGCCGAACGATTCGAACATCAGGATCAGCGCGTCGGTGTGCTTCTGCTCGATGAACTGCTTGACGCGTGAGCGCAGCGTATTCGCGCGCAGGTTGCTCGTGTCGATCTGATGGCCGAATTCGGCGAGCGGCGCGACGAGTTCGCGCTCGTGTTCGATCGCCTCTTCGAGCGACGCGAGCGGATTGGCATCGGCGCTCCAGCCCGTCAGCGGATGGCGCCGCCGCGTTTCCGAAAAACGCTGGATCAAAGCGGGCGTGCTCGCGTTCAGGAACAGCACGCGCAGTTCGTGTTCGAGCGACAGCGAATGGATCAGGTCGGGCATGTCCGCGAGCGAGCCGCTCGAGCGCGCGTCGATCGCGACCGCGAGCTCGCTCAACCCGTCGGCCGCGACTTCGCGCACGAGCTCAGGCAGCACGCGCGGCGGCAGGTTGTCGACGCAGTAGAAACCGGCGTCCTCGAGCGCGTTCAACGCGACCGATTTGCCGGAGCCGGAAATACCGGTGATGAGGACGATGCGCATAAGGCGAGAACGTACGTTTTGCCGATGATCATAGCACCGGCCCGCGCGGCGCGCCGGGCTCGCTGGGCACGGTGCGCGAGGGATTTAGATGTGCTTGCCCGGATACGAACTATCGGGTTCCTGCATGGCAAGCCGTTGACGATCCATGAAATCGCGCAAGGTGTCGATGCCGCGCAACTGCAGGATCGTGTTGCGCACGGCGGCCTCGACGAGCACCGCGAGGTTGCGCCCCGCCGCGACCTGGATCGTGACCTTGCTGATCGGCAGGCCGAGCACGTCGACGGTCTGGCTTTCGAGCGGCAGGCGCTGGAATTCGCCGTCGGGGCGGCGCACGAGCTGCACGATCAGCTTCAGCTTCATTTTGCGGCGCACCGCGGTTTCGCCGAAGATCGTCTTGATGTCGAGCAGGCCGAGGCCGCGCACTTCGAGCAGGTTCTGCAGCAGCGGCGGGCAGCGCCCCTCGACGAAGTCGGGGCCGAGGCGCACGAAATCGACGGCGTCGTCGGCCACGAGACCGTGCCCGCGCGAGATCAGTTCGAGGCCGAGCTCGCTCTTGCCGAGGCCCGAATCGCCGGTTAGCAGCACGCCCATGCCGAGGATGTCGAGAAACACGCCGTGCATGGTCGCGCGCGGCGCGAGGATGCGCGACATGTAGAGGCGCAGGCTGTCGATCACGGCCGCGGCCGACATGTGCGTGGTGAACAGCGGCGTGGACGAGCGCGTACAGCGCAGCACGAGCTCGGGCGGGGCCGGCGCGCCGCCCGCGACCACCAGGAACGGCGGTTCGAGCGCGATCAGCTCGGCCATGTGGCGCGACCGGTCGCCGTCGCTCTGGCGCTGGTAATAGTCGATCTCGGCCTCGCCGAGCACCTGGATGCGGTTCGGGTGGATCAGGTTCAAGTGGCCGACGAGGTCGGCGCTCGAAGTGGCGTTCGCCACCGTGTCGGCGGAAAAGCCGCGCTCCCAGCCCTCGTGTCCCGTCAGCCAGCTGAGCTTCAGGGTGGCCGCGTTGTCGTCGAAGATGCTCTGCGCGTTGATGCTGGAAGTATCCATGAATCCTTTTTTACTCCGAGGCGGCTCGGGGAGGGGATCTAACCCCCTAAGCTTGCCATTGCGTGAGCACTCGATGCAACTCGGCGGGGTCGGTTTCGTTCTGCAGACGGTCGCGTGCCTCGCGGTCGGATAGCAGTTGCGCGATTTCGGAGAGGATTTCGAGGTGTTGCTGCGTGGCCTGTTCGGGCACGAGCAGGAAGATCAGCAGCCCGACGGGCTGGCCGTCGGGCGCTTCGAACGGAATCGGTTCGGCGAGGCGCACGAACGCGGCGAGCGGATGCTTGAGGCCCTTGATGCGGCCGTGCGGGATCGCCACGCCCTCGCCGAGGCCCGTGGAGCCGAGCCGTTCGCGCGCGAACAGGTTCTCGGAAACGATCGCGCTGCCGACGCCGTTGCTGTTCTCGAAGATCAGCCCGGCTTGCTCGAACACGCGCTTTTTGCTGGTGACGGACAGGTCGACGACGACGTTTTCCAGGGGCAGAATTTTAGCTAGACGATTCATGTTGACTGGCAGGGCCCCGAGTCTGCGCGCGGCGACGAGCTGCTGCTTTTCCATAGCGGTGAAGGAAGTTCGTGCGGGACGCCGGCCATATCGGCCCGCGCGCTGCTTACTTCCGGTAACAATTGAGAAACATTATAGAGCACGGTTTGGCGCACCGCACCATGCCGTGCCGCGCGGCCCCGCGCTGCGGTCCGTAACGAAAAACCGCCCGGCGGGGCGGGCGGTTCGAGGCCGCGTGTCGAGGCTGTGAAGCCCGGGCGCCGCATGCTCATATCGAATCAAGATTGCGGAGCTTCGACCGGCGCCGCCATCGGCTGCAGCTTGATCGGGTCGTGCGCATGCGCTTGCAGGCGCTCCATGTGCTTGACCACCTGGCGGTCGAGCTTGTCGATCAAGAGGTCGATCGCCGCGTACAGACTGCCGTTCGCGCTTTCGACGAAGATGTCCTTTCCCTTTAGATGCAGGTTGACTTCCGCCCGCTGCTGCTTGTCCTTTTCCTTGTGATTGTCGACTGAGAGGATCACGGTGCCATCGATGACCTGGTCGCTGTGTCGTAACACTCGATCGAGCTTGTTGACGAGATACTCGCGAATCGCAGGCGTGACTTCGAGATGATGTCCACTGATCTTCAGATTCATAGTGCTTCTCCAAGCTGATGACCACCGGCCGCTTTAATGGCGGCGCCGGTCGAAGGGCTTGGCACGGTTACGCGCCGCAGCCCGCTCGGCCGGCCAGGTGCCGTCGACATAAGCGCCGGGGCCGGAAACACCCGCCGCGCGGGGCGGCGGGCTACAAGGACTTGCGCAGATTGACCGGCGGAATCTTGAGCGCTTCGCGGTACTTCGCCACGGTGCGGCGCGCGACCACGAAACCCTGCTCCGCCAGTAGTTCGGCGATACGGCTATCGG
Source organism: uncultured Burkholderia sp. (assembly GCA_963512745.1). Lineage (GTDB taxonomy): Bacteria > Pseudomonadota > Gammaproteobacteria > Burkholderiales > Burkholderiaceae > Burkholderia. The sequence continues at coordinate 4,388 of CAUPOD010000140.1, forward strand.
AGAGGGGGGCTTTCTGGTCTTCGGCTCCTATCAGTTGCTTGATCAAGGCGCGGATGGCGGTGGACGATGCCGAGCCGCCGGTGTCGGTGGACACGTGCGAGCCGAAGAAGTATTTGAACTCGAGCGTGCCGTACGGAGTCAGCATGTATTTGCCCGTTGTCACACGGGAGACAGTCGACTCGTGTAGGCCCAGCGTATCAGCAATTTCTCGCAAAACCAAGGGGCGCATCGCGATTTCGCCGTGCGCGAAAAAATTGCGCTGGCGCTCGACGATGGCCTGCGCCACGCGCAGGATCGTCTCGAAGCGCTGCTGGATATTCTTGATCAGCCAGCGCGCCTCCTGGAGCTGCTGTTTCATCGAGCCCGCGCCCGGGTCGCCGCGCGTGTTGCGCAGGATGTTCGCGTACAGATTGTTGATGCGCAGGCGCGGCATCACGTCGGGATTGAGTTCTGCGCTCCAGGTCTGACCCGTTTTGCGGATGATCACGTCGGGCGCGACGTAGTCGGCCTCGGCGCGGCCGAACGCGGCGCCTGGGAACGGTTCGAGCGAGCGGATCAGCGCGTGCGCTTCGCGCAGCAGGTCGTCGTTGGTCTTGAGCAGCTTGCGCAGCCGCGTGAAGTCGCGTGCGGCGAGCAGTTCGAGATGATCGGCGACGATTTCGAGCGCCAACGCGCTGATCGGCGTGGCGGGGCGGCGGCGCAGCTGCAGCGTCAGGCACTCGGCCGCGGAACGCGCGCCGACGCCGGCCGGATCGAAGCTCTGCAGCAGCGCGAGCGCGGCCGTCAGTTCGTCGAGTTCGACTTCGAGTTCGTCGGGCAGGTCGGCGAGGATCTCTTCGAGCGACGTGTCGAGGTAGCCGTCCTCGTCGAGCGATTCGATCAGGAACGTGACGAGCGCGAGGTCGCGCCGGCTCGCCTGCGTCATGCGCAACTCGGCGGTCAGGTGGTCGCGCAGCGAGGTGGCCGCTTCGTGCACTTGCGGCGGCGGGAGGTCGTCGTCGTCGGAGGAGGCGCGCGAGTCGCGGCTGCCGTATTCGTCGAGATTCCAGTTGCCGCTGTCGGCGCTGTCGCTCGAGTATCCGTCGTACGAATCGCCGTCGGCGCCCGAGTCGGAGTTGTCGTCGCTGCGCGAGCCGGCCGGGCCGGCGGTATCGGTTGCGTTGGACGGGGCCGAGGATTGTGCGATCAGCGAACCGTCGGCCGCCACGCGCAGCGGGCTCGCGGTCCATTCGTCGTCGCTTTCGAGCAGCGGATTTTGCGCGACGGCGGCTGCCACCTCTTGTTGCAGTTCGAGGGTGGACAATTGCAGCAGGCGGATCGACTGCTGCAGCTGCGGCGTAAGCGCGAGATGCTGCGAGAGGCGGAGTTGAAGGCTGGCTTTCATAGCGAAAAGAGCGTCATACCGGCAGTGTGCCACGGCGGGGGCGCCTTGTGGCAGCTTGCTTCCCGAGATTCGGCTCGACGCTACAACGCGCCTGTTACCGCTTGCTCACATGCGGAAATGTTCGCCCAGATACACGCGCCGCACGTTCTCGTTCTCGATGATGTGTTCGGGCGAGCCCGACGCGAGCACGGAGCCGTCGCTGATGATGTACGCGTGATCGCAGATGCCGAGCGTTTCGCGCACGTTGTGGTCGGTGATCAGCACGCCGATGTTGCGGCGCTTCAGGAACTTCACGATCTTCTGGATTTCCAGCACGGCGATCGGATCGACGCCCGCGAACGGCTCGTCGAGCAGGATGAAGCTCGGGTTGCTGGCAAGCGCGCGCGCGATTTCGACGCGGCGGCGTTCGCCGCCCGACAGCGAGAGCGCGGTGTTGTCGCGCAGGTGCGCGATCTGCAGCTCGTCGAGCAGCGCCTCGGTGCGGCGCGCGATCTCTTCCTTGTCGAGCGCGCGCCCGTCGGCGTCGTGCTGCAGTTCGAGCACCGCGCGGATGTTCTCCTCGACCGTGAGCTTGCGGAACACGGACGCTTCCTGCGGCAGGTACGACAGGCCGAGCGCGGCGCGCTTGTAGATCGGCAGCTCGCTGATCGACTTGCCGTTCAGCGAGATCTCGCCGCCGTCGAGCGGCACGAGCCCGACGATCATGTAGAACGAGGTCGTCTTGCCCGCGCCGTTCGGGCCGAGCAGGCCGACCACCTGGCCGCTTTCGACTTCGAGCGAGACGTCCTTGACCACGGTGCGCGTGCCGTAACGCTTCTTCAGGTTGCGGACCACGAGCGAATTCTTGGCGGACGCGGGCCGTTCGTCGCGTTGCCGTTCGAGTACTTCCGTCATTGCGCGCCTCCGGGC
>CAUPOD010000141.1:0-6675 GCA_963512745.1 uncultured Burkholderia sp.
AGAAGCACTTCAACAGCACCGAGCGCCGCTATCTGTATCTGTCGGGCTGGATGGTCGCCGCGCTGCGCTCCGAGTTCGGCCCGCTGCCGGACCAGTCGATGCACGAAAAAACCTCCGTCAGCGCGCTGATCCGCGAGCTGTACACGTTCCTGCGCCAGGCCGACGCGCGTGAACTCGGCGGCCTGTTCCGCGAGCTCGATGCTGCCAAGGACCCCGCCGCCAAGGCCGCGATCCAGGCCAAGATCGACAACCACGTCACGCACGTCGTACCCATCATCGCCGACATCGACGCGGGCTTCGGCAACGCCGAGGCGACCTACCTGCTCGCCAAGCAGTTCATCGAAGCCGGCGCGTGCTGTATCCAGATCGAAAACCAGGTGTCCGACGAGAAGCAGTGCGGCCACCAGGACGGCAAGGTCACCGTGCCGCACGAGGACTTCCTGGCCAAGATCCGCGCGATCCGCTACGCGTTCCTGGAACTCGGCGTGGACGACGGCATCATCGTCGCGCGCACCGACTCGCTCGGCGCCGGCCTGACCAAGCAGATCGCCGTGACCCACAAGCCGGGCGACCTCGGCGACCAATACAACGCGTTCCTCGATTGCGAAGAACTGTCGGCCGAGGAACTCGGCAACGGCGACGTCGTGATCAAGCGCGACGGCAAGCTGCTGCGTCCGAAACGCCTGCCGAGCAACCTGTTCCAGTTCCGCGCCGGCACGGGCGAAGCGCGCTGCGTGCTGGATTGCATCACCGCGCTGGAAAACGGCGCCGACCTGCTGTGGATCGAAACCGAAAAACCGCATATCGCGCAGATCGGCGGCATGGTCAGCGAGATCCGCAAGGCGATCCCGAACGCGAAGCTCGTGTACAACAACAGCCCGTCGTTCAACTGGACGCTGAATTTCCGCCAGCAGGCGTACGACGCGATGAAGGCCGAGGGCAAGGACGTGTCGGCCTACGACCGCGCGCAGCTGATGAGCGTCGAATACGACGAGACCGAACTGGCCAAGCTCGCCGACGAAAAGATCCGCACGTTCCAGGCCGACGCATCGCGCGAAGCGGGGATCTTCCATCACCTGATCACGCTGCCGACGTACCACACGGCTGCGCTGTCGACCGACAACCTGGCCAAGGAATACTTCGGCGACCAAGGCATGCTCGGCTACGTGGCCGGCGTGCAGCGCAAGGAAATCCGTCAGGGCATCGCGTGCGTGAAGCACCAGAACATGTCGGGCTCGGACATCGGCGACGACCACAAGGAATACTTCAGCGGCGAAGCGGCGCTGAAGGCGGCGGGCAAGGACAACACCATGAATCAGTTCTGATTCCGGCCGGCGCCGTCCGCCAAGCGAAACGCCAACCCGACGGGTTGGCGTTTTTTTATCGCGTGCTGCCGTTGTACCGGCCGGGACGGTGCCACGCGACGACCATGCCGCTCATCGCCACCGCGCTGAGCGCCGACCAGCCGACGCGGCCGGCCGGGATCGTCAGCGTGGACGCGAGCAAAATGGTGGCGTCGATGCAGACCTGCGTGATGCCGGCATTGATGCCGCGCTCGCGCTGCAGCCACAAGGTCACGACGCCCGTGCCGCCGACGCCCGCGCCGTGTCTCGCCAGCGCGAGCACGCCCATGCCGCACAACGTGCCGCCAGCGAACGCGGCGAACAGCGGGCTCACGAATGCGATGGCCAGCGTCTTCGGCATCGCGGCCAAGGCCAGCGTGATCCCGAAGCTCGCGACCGTCGATTTGATCGCGAAGCGCGGGCCCATCACGAAGTAGGCGAAGATGAAGAACGGGATGTTCACGAGCGTGAAGATCGTGCCGACCGGCAGCGGAAACACATAGGACGCGAGCAGCGCGATGCCCGCGATGCCGCCCGTCACGAGCCCGGCGGCCTTGAGCAGCACGAGCCCGATCACGACGAAGACCATGCCGACGACCATCGCGTAGAGATCGTCGAACAGCGAGTGAGGCGTGCCAATTCTTTCTTGCGTGGCGGCAAGGCCGGAGGTGGCGGCCGGCGTGGGTTCCATCATGTCTGGGGCTCGTTTCTGACGGCGGCTCGAACCCTCCTAGATCGAACGCGCCATCTGTTCTGAATGTCTGCCGCTGTCTCGGGTCGGCGCACTGCGTCTTATATGTCTCGATGATTCGCGCAGGATACCGCTGCAAAATAAAAAAGCAAAAACCCGAGCCGCCGAACGATCGATCCGCCCCCAAGACGCGGCCAGCATCGATGACGCGCGGCGCGCCCGTCAAATGCGCTGCCTAATTCGCGGGCACGCCCTGCCGCCATTGCGCCCAATGGCCGACGATGGCGTTCACCAACGGCGCGCCCGTCAAATAAAGATTGGCGATTGCGGGCTCGAAGCCGCCCTGCTGCTGATAATCGAGCAGGTTGTCGGCATCGGACACGCCTGGCGGCGGCCGGTCGAAATCCGAACCGGCGCGCAGCACCGCCACGCGCGCCGTATCGGCCAGACCCGCGGCGGCCGCGCGCTTGATGACCTCGAAGGTCGCGTTGTCCTCCTGCTGGGTCGTGCAGTACGTGCCCTTGCCGTCGGTCAGCAGCTTGGTCCAGTCCCGCGCGCGCTGCCCGAGCGCATTGCCGGAAAACCAGGTATCGCCGGCCAGCGTGTCGCATTGAAGCACCGCCGGCGGCTGGTTGGCCGGCGCATACGCGTATTTCGCGCGATAGGCCTGGGCGGCGGCGCTATCGGCGAGCTTGACGCCGCGCGAGAGCGCATAGGCCTTTTGCAGCAATGCGTCGTTGAGTTCGAATACTTCGGTGCGGTAATCGAGCGGCGGTTTTTCGGTGCCGCTGCGCGTATTGATCCCGAGATAGCCGGAGCGCCAGCCGGCGGGAATCTCGCGCGCATCGAGTTCCCATTGCAGCCCGAAGTCCACGAGATAGCGCGCCCAGGCGGCCGAGCCGAGCGTGCCCTGCGCCGGATCGATGCCGGCAATGCCCGAGATCAGGAAGTACGTCTTGCGCAAATCGAAGCGCCGCGAATAGATCAGGGCCGCCATCGAAGCGGCGGCGTTCGCATGGCCCATGCCCGTCGTGAGCACGCAAACCTGGTCGCGGTTGCAATGCACCGCGGGATAGTCGGGCGACAACCCCGGTACGGCAATGGCTCGGGTCGGGCCGAGATGATCGAGCCACGTCTTGCCTTCGGGCCCGAACATCGAAACGACGAGAACCTTGACGGGCCGCGGCGCGGCAGCCGCCGGCGAAGCATGCGCGGCGCCGTGGGCTGCGCACGCGATGCCCCACACAGCCAACAGCCTCGGCAATCGGTGTGCAAACATCGGATACCTCTACGGGTAGTCAGGCCGGCTCGGACCGGCAAGCGGGCTGATAAGGGGACCGAAACTAGCAGCATGGTATGCGTCCCCCATACCGAATCGGAAATACCCGTCATAGCGTCATGGAATATTGTCCTCGCGCCGCCGGTGCTATTGTCCGAAGTGAAAGGCGATCCATCCGCTGCACTCAAGTCCAACCATGGTTTCCGAACCCATCCGTTTTTATTACCGCGATACGCTTCACGAAGTTCGGGACGTGCCCGTCACCCGGACGGTCCTGCAATACCTGCGCGAAGATCTGCATGCGTGCGGCACCAAGGAAGGCTGCGCCGAAGGCGATTGCGGCGCCTGCACGGTCGTGGTCGGCCAGCTCGACGACACGCAGCCCGGCGGCGTAGCCCTCAAGGCGGTCAATGCCTGCATCCAGTTCCTGCCGACGCTCGACGGCTGCGCGCTGTTCACGGTCGAGGACCTGCGCGCGGCCGACGGCATGCTGCACCCGGTCCAGCAAGCGCTCGTCGATTGCCACGGCTCGCAATGCGGGTTCTGCACGCCCGGCTTCGCGATGTCGATGTGGGCGCTATACGAAAGCGAAGACGCGCGCACCGCTGCCGAGCCGCCCGCGCGCGCGGAGATCAATCGCGCGTTGTCTGGCAATCTGTGCCGCTGCACGGGATACCGCCCGATCGTCGAGGCCGCGCAGCGCATGTTCGACACGAACCGCTATGCGCGGCCCGCGTTCGACCGCGCCAAGCTCGCCGCCCTGCTGACGCGGATCGCGCGCGACGGCGATTTCGACTACGCGGGCCCCGATGCGCGCGGCGCCGCGTACCCCCCGGCGCATTTCCATGCGCCGCGCAGTCTCGACGCGTTCGCGGACTTGCACGCGCGCGAACCCCGCGCGCGCATCGTGGCCGGCAGCACCGACGTCGGGCTCTGGGTCACGAAGCAGTTCCGCGACCTCGGCGATCTCCACTACACCGGCCGCGTCGCCGAACTGAAGACGATCGCCGCCGATGCCGATACGCTCGCGATCGGCGCGGCTTGCACGCTCGAACAGGCGTTCGGCGCGCTCGCCGCCGACTACCCCGAACTGGCCGAGCTATGGGAACGTTTCGCGTCGCTGCCCGTGCGCAACGCCGGCACGCTGGGCGGCAACGTAGCGAACGGCTCGCCGATCGGCGATTCGATGCCTGCCCTGCTCGCGCTCGATGCGCAACTCGATCTGCGGCGCGGCGGCGAGGTGCGCACCGAACCGCTCGCGGCGTTCTATACCGGCTATCAGCAGAACCTGCTGGCGCCCGGCGAATTCGTCGCCGCGATCCGCGTGCCGCGCCGGCGGCCGGGTCTACGCGTGCGCGCGTACAAGGTCGCGAAGCGGTTCGACCAGGACATCTCCGCCGTGTGCGGCGCGTTCGCGATCGAAACCGGCGCGGACGGCATCGTGCGAACCGCGCGCATCGCGTTCGGCGGCATGGCCGCCACGCCGCAGCGCGCGACCGATACCGAGCAGGCGCTGCTCGGCCAGCCCTGGAATGAAAACTCGGTGCGCAGCGCCATGGACGCGCTGGCCGCCGATTACCGCCCGTTGTCCGATCTGCGCGCCACCGCCGCCTATCGGATGAAGGTCGCCCGCAACCTGCTCTGGCGAGCATGGCTCGAAACACGCGATGCCGAACCGCTCGCGCCCGGCGAGGCCGGCGTATTCGCATATGCGGCCGGCCACGCGCCGCGGCCGGCGGAGCAAGACGCATGAACAGGCAAACCGAACCGCTGGCGGACTTGGCGCACGGCGCGGCGGGCCGGCCGCTGCCGCACGAATCGGCCGAAGCGCACGTGCGCGGCGCGGCGCGCTATACGGACGACATTCCCGAAGTGCGCGGCACGCTGCACGCAGCGCTCGGTTTGTCGCGCCATGCGCACGCGCACATCGCGGCGCTCGATCTCGACGCCGTGCGCCAGGCGCCCGGCGTCGTGGCCGTCTTCACGGCCGCCGACATTCCCGGCGAGAACAACTGCGGCGCCATTCTGCACGACGAGCCCGTACTCGCCGACGGCACCGTGCACTACGTCGGACAGCCGGTGTTCGCCGTCGTCGCGACCAGCCACGCGCTCGCGCGCCGCGCCGCCGCGCTCGCGCAGCGCGACGACGTGATCCGCTACGAACCGCTCGCGGCCGTGCTGAGCGTGGCCGAAGCGAAAGCGAAGCAGGACTACGTCGTACCGCCGATGAAGCTCGTGCGCGGCAGCCCCGACGCGCGCATCGCCGCGGCGCCGCATCGGATCAGCGGCACCTTCGAAGCAGGCGGCCAGGAACAGTTCTATCTCGAAGGGCAGGTCGCGTATGCCGTGCCGCAGGAGCAGGACGGCATGCTCGTCCATAGCTCGACCCAACATCCGAGCGAAATGCAGCTGCTCGTCGCGCATCTGCTCGGCTGGCCCGCGCACCGCGTGACCTGCGAATGCCGGCGCATGGGCGGCGGGTTCGGCGGCAAAGAATCGCAATCGGCCGTGTTCGCGTGCGTGGCGGCGCTCGCCGCGCAACAGCTGGGCTGCCCGGTCAAGCTGCGCGCGGACCGCGACGACGATTTCACGATCACCGGCAAGCGCCACGATGCCGTCTACACCTATGCGGCCGGCTTCGACGATGCGGGACGGCTGCTCGGCGCGCGCGTCGAGATCGCGTTGCGCGCGGGCTGGAGCGCGGACTTGTCGGGCGCTGTGGCCGGGCGCGCACTCTGTCATTTCGACAACGCCTATTACGTGTCCGACGTCGAGATCGTCGCGCTCGCGTGCCGCACGAATACGCAGTCGAACACGGCGTTTCGCGGCTTCGGCGGCCCGCAGGGCGCGCTCGTGATGGAAGTGATGCTCGACGGCATCGCCAAGCAGCTCGGCCTCGATCCGCTCGACGTGCGCGCCGCCAATTTTTACGGCGTCGGCACGCGCAACGTCACGCCGTACGGCCAGACCGTCGAAGACAACATACTCGCGCCGCTGACCGCGCAGCTGCTCGACACGAGCCAGTATCGCGCGCGGCGCGCGGCACTCGCGGCCGCCAACGCCGCGAGCCCCGTGCTCAAGCGCGGGCTGGCCTTCACGCCCGTGAAGTTCGGCATCTCGTTCAACGCGCCGCATCTGAACCAAGCCGGCGCGCTCGTGCACGTGTACCGCGACGGCTCGGCGCTCGTCAATCACGGCGGCACCGAGATGGGCCAGGGTCTCAACACCAAGGTCGCGCAGGTCGTCGCCGCGGTCCTCGGGCTGCCGCTCGCGGCGGTGCGCGTGTCGGCGACGGACACGTCGAAGGTGGCGAATACGTCCGCCACGGCGGCTTCGACCGGCAGCGATCTGAACGGCAAGGC
>CAUPOD010000142.1:0-6673 GCA_963512745.1 uncultured Burkholderia sp.
GTGTCGAGTTTCTCGGGCGGCTGGCGCATGCGCCTGAATCTCGCGCAGGGGCTGATGTGCCGCTCGGACCTGCTGCTGCTCGACGAGCCGACCAACCACTTGGATCTCGACGCGATCGTCTGGCTCGAGGATTGGCTGCACCGCTACCCGGGCACGCTGATCGTGATCTCGCACGACCGCGAGTTTCTCGACGCGATCTGCAACGTCACGCTGCATCTCGAACAACGCCAGATCAAGCGCTACGGCGGCAACTACACGCAATTCGAAATCCTGCGCGCGCAACAACTCGCGCTGCAGCAGAGCGCATACGAAAAGCAGCAGAAAACCGTCGCGCACCTGCAGAGCTTCATCAACCGTTTCAAGGCGCAGGCGACCAAGGCCCGGCAGGCGCAGAGCCGCGTCAAGGCGCTCGAACGCATGGAGCTGATCGCGCCCGCGCATGCGGCCTCGCCGTTCACGTTCGAGTTCCGCACGCCCGATTCGGCGCCGAATCCGATGCTCGTGATGGACGGCGTGCGCTGCGGCTACCGCGCCGAGGACGGCGCCGAGATTCCGATCGTCGAGGGCGTCACGCTATCGATCCAGAACGGCCAGCGCATCGGCCTGCTCGGCGCGAACGGCCAAGGCAAATCGACGCTGATCAAGACGCTGGCCGATACGCTCGCGCCGCTCGCGGGCCACGTGCAGAGCGGCCGCGGCCTCGTGATCGGCTATTTCGCGCAGCATCAGCTCGAAACGCTGCGCCACGACGACAGCCCGCTCCAGCATCTCGCGCGCCTCGCGCCCGACACGCGCGAGCAGGAATTGCGCGACTTCCTCGGCAGCTTCAATTTCACGGGCGAGATGGCGACGTCGCCGATCGGCCCGTTCTCGGGCGGCGAGAAGGCGCGTCTCGCGCTCGCGCTGATCATCTGGCAGAAGCCGAACCTGCTGCTGCTCGACGAGCCGACCAACCACTTGGATCTCGAAACGCGGCACGCGCTGACCATGGCGCTCGCGCAGTTCGAGGGCACGCTGATCCTCGTGTCGCACGACCGCCATCTGCTGCGCGCGACGACCGACCAATTCATGCTCGTGGCCAGGCACCGCCTGCAGCCGTTCGACGGCGACCTCGACGACTACCGCGACTGGCTGCTGCAGCACGCGGCCGAGCAGCGCGCGGCCGGCAAGCAGGCGAGCGCGTCCGATGCGGCGCAGGCCAACGGCGCGGCGGTCAACCGCAAGGATCAGAAACGCGAGGCCGCGCAGGAGCGGCAGCGTCTCGCGCAGTTGAAGAAACCGCTGCTGGCGCGCATCGCCAAGCTCGAAAAGGAGATGGATGCGCTGCATGCGCAGAAGGCCGCGCTCGACGCGCTCGTGGCCGACCCGGCCAGCTATGCGGCCGAGCACAAGGTCAAACTCGCCGACGCCGTGCGCCAGCTCGGCGAGATCGGCAACCGGCTCGGCGACATCGAGGCCGACTGGCTCGGCGCGCACGAGGAACTGGAGCAGATCGGCTGAGCGACGCGCCCGGCCCCGCTTACCGCCGCGGCAGCGTCTCGCGCGGCATCTGCTAGTCGTCGTGCATCAGATGGCGGCGTCCTTCCGTGGGACGCCGTATCGTCGCGACAACTTCTTCGTGCGTGACGTGCTCGGCGACCACGCGGCGCGCAATGCGCCCTTCCGCATCGACCCACTCGACGATCCGGCATGCGCCGCCCCAGGGCTGGCGAATCGGATCGGAAACGCGGCACCCGCGCACATTGTAGATAGGCAGACTCGCTGCTAGATTCGATCGTTTCAAGGCATTCCCTCTTCATGACAGATCGCTCGCCTACTGCGAACCGACCGGCCAAGCATAGAGAAAACCCTTCGTTACAAGGTTACTGAAACAATCTCAATCGTTACTACCAGTTACCGAGGGAACCATTCCCTCCGACCCCGCCCCTACGCTCATTCGAGCCCGCGCACCGCGTCGATCGCCTGCTCGATACGCTCGACGGCGACCACCTTGAGCCCTTCGATCGCCTGTTTCGGCGCGTTCGCCTTCGGAATCAGCGCGAGCGTGAAACCGAGCTTGGCCGCCTCGCGCAGGCGCTCCTGCCCGCGCGGAGAGGGTCGGATCTCGCCGGCCAGGCCGACCTCCCCGAATACGATCAGACCCTTCGGCAACGGCTTGTTACGCAGCGAGGAATGGATCGCGAGCAGCACGGCCAGATCGGCCGCGGGCTCGGTGATCTTGACGCCGCCCACTGCGTTCAGGAACACGTCCTGGTCGAAGCACGCGATGCCCGCGTGCTTGTGCAGCACGGCCAGCAGCATCGCGAGACGGTTCTGCTCCAGCCCCACCGCGAGGCGGCGCGGATTCGGCACGTTGGCCGTATCGACGAGCGCCTGCACCTCGACCAGCAGCGGACGCGTGCCTTCCTGCGTGACGAGCACGCACGAGCCGGGCACGACCTCCTCGTGCTGCGACAGAAACAATGCGGAAGGATTCGCGACGCCGCGCAGGCCGCGTTCGGTCATCGCAAACACGCCGAGTTCGTTGACCGCGCCGAAGCGGTTCTTGAACGCGCGCACGAGGCGGAACGACGAATGCGTGTCGCCTTCGAAATACAGGACGGTATCGACGATGTGTTCGAGCACGCGCGGGCCGGCCAGCGCGCCTTCCTTGGTCACGTGGCCGACCATGATGATGGCCGTGCCCGATTGCTTGGCGATGCGCGTGAGTTGCGCCGCACATTCGCGCACCTGCGCGACCGAGCCGGGCGCCGAGCTCAACGCTTCGGAATAGATGGTTTGGATCGAATCGACTACCGCCACCTCGGGCCGTTCGGCTTCGATCGTGGCCTGGATTCGTTCGAGCTGGATTTCCGCGAGCAGCTTCAGCTCGGCTGCGCCCGAAGCCACTTCGCCGTCTGCCAATGCGAGCCGTTGCGCGCGCAGCGCGATCTGCGCGGCCGATTCCTCGCCGCTGATGTACAGCGCGCGGCGTTCGTTGGCGATTTGCGCGAGGGATTGGAGCAGCAGCGTGGATTTGCCGATGCCGGGATCGCCGCCGATCAGCACCACGCCGCCCGGCACGAGGCCGCCGCCGAGGACGCGGTCGAATTCGCCGACGCCGGTGGAGAAGCGCGGCACGTCGGCCGCTTCGATATCGGCGAGGCGTTGGACGGGCGCGCTTTTGGCGAGCGCTTGAAAACGATGTGTGGCGGGGCCTTGCTCGACGGATTCGACGAGGGTGTTCCAGGCCTGGCATCCGGGGCACTGGCCCTGCCACTTCGGCGACTGCGCGCCGCATTCATTGCATACGTATACGGTTTTTTGCTTCGCCACGCTGTTCTCTTTTCTTCTCGACTACTGCTTGCTTGTTTGGTTGTCGGGTTGTCACCCTCGGCCAGTTCAAGCTTGGGAGGACGGGTTGGGCTATTTGCTTCCGGTTGCCTCCCGTGAGTAGCCTCCCCAGTCCCCCCGAGCTCGAGCTGGCCGAAGGTGTCAACGACAGCAAACAAAAAAATAGAAAAACAAAAACCCGATCATTCAGCCCGCATCGGCACCCGCTGCGTGACAGCGCACATCAACTCGTACCCGATCGTCCCGCATGCCGCCGCCACATCGTCGACCGGCAGCCTTTCGCCCCATAACTCGACCGGCGTGCCGATTCCCGCATTCGGCACCGGCGTCAGATCGACGGTCAACATGTCCATCGACACACGCCCCACGATCCGCGTGCGCACGCCGTCGACGAGCACCGGCGTGCCCTCCGGCGCGCCCCGCAAATACCCGTCCGCATATCCGCACGCCACCACCCCGACCTTGATCGGCGTATCCGCCGTGAAGATCGAACCGTAACCGATGGTCTGCCCCGCCGACAGCGTCTGCACCCCGATCAGCTCCGACGCCAGCGTCATCGCCGGACGCAGCCCCGTGCCCTCGATCGCGGCCGTGCGGCCCGACGGCGACCCGCCGTAAAGAATCACGCCGGGCCGCACCCAGTCGAAGTGCGTGTCGGGATGCCACAGCACCGCGGCCGAATTGGCGAGGCTGCGCGCACCCGCGATGCCCTCGGCGCCGTGCTCGAACGCGGCCAGCTGCGCGGCCACGCCCTTGTCGCCGTCCGCATCCGAAAAGTGCGTCATCAACGTGATCTGCCCGATCTGATGGCACGCGCGCGCGCGCTCCCACGCGGCACGGAACTTCTCGGGCGTGTAGCCGAGCCGGTTCATGCCGCTGTTCATCTTGAGCTGGATATTGACGGGTTTGGACAGCCGCGCCGTTTCGATCATGCGCAACTGTTCGTCGCAATGCACGGACGTGGTCAGGCTATAGCGATCGACGAGTTCCAGATCGGTCGGCCGGAAAAAACCTTCCAGCAACAGGATCGGGCCGGCCCAGCCGAGCTCGCGCAGCTTCACGGCCTCGTCGAGGTCGAGCAGGCCGAACCCGTCGGTGCCGCGCAACCCGGGAAACACGCGCGACAGCCCGTGCCCGTAGGCATTGGCCTTGACGATCGCCCACACCTTCGCGTCCGGCGCATGCCGCCGCACCACGGCGAGATTGTTGGTCAGAGCGGCGGTATGGATCGTGGCGGAAATCGGACGGGGCATAGGTCGACAATCGGCGAAAAAGACTATACGGCTTCGGACCGCACAGGACTGAATCGATACATTTTCGTGTTATAAAGCCGTGCACACAACCTATCGCACGGGAATATTCCGAGCGCCCGGCGCGTCACGCGCGCCGCCGACGCGGAAGAGAAAGCATCGCTTCAGATGAAAAATGGTTTTTACTCGATTATGGCCGCGCAGTTTTTCTCGTCGCTGGCCGACAGTGCTCTTCTCATTGCCGCCATATCCCTGCTGAAAGATCTCCACGCACCAAACTGGATGATACCGCTTCTGAAGCTGTTCTTCGTCCTGTCCTACGTGGTGCTGGCCGCTTTCGTCGGCGCATTCGCCGATTCGCTGCCCAAGGGGCGCGTGATGTTCGCGACCAACGGGATCAAGATCGGCGGCTGCATCCTCATGCTCGTCGGCGTGCATCCGCTGATTTCGTACGGCGTGGTCGGCTTCGGCGCGGCGGCCTATTCTCCAGCCAAATACGGCATTCTGACCGAACTGCTGCCGCCCGAGCGGCTCGTGGCCGCCAACGGCTGGATCGAGGGCACCACGGTCAGCTCGATCATTCTCGGCACCGTGCTCGGCGGCGCGCTGATCAATCCCCATACGGCGCGGCACATCATCGATCTGGCGCCGAATCTGATCGGTAACCCGGCCGAAGCGACCATGCTCGTGATCACGGGCATCTACATCGTCGCGGCGCTGTTCAACCTGTACATTCCCGATACCGGCGCGCGCTATCCGAAGCAGGAGCGCCGCCCGGTTCAACTGGTCAAGGATTTCGCCGAGTGCTTCACGACGCTGTGGCGCGACAAGCTCGGGCAGATTTCGCTGGCCGTGACCACGCTGTTCTGGGGCGCCGGCGCGACGCTGCAATTCATCGTGCTCAAATGGGCCGAAGCCGCGCTCGACATGACGCTTTCGCAGGGCGCGATCCTGCAGGCCGTGACGGCGATCGGCGTCGCGTTCGGGGCGATGGCGGCGGCGAGCCGCGTGCCGCTCCAGAAGTCGCTGAGCGTGCTGCCGGTCGGCATCACGATGGGCGTGACGGTCATGATGATGGCCTTCTTCACGCGCCACAGCCTGCCCGCCCATTGGATACTCCATATCGGCCACGCGCACATCCCCGTGTACCTCGTGGTCACCTATATTTTCCTGATGATCCTCGGCGCGCTGTCGGGCTTTTTCGTGGTGCCGATGAACGCACTGCTCCAGCACCGCGGTCACGTGCTGCTGTCGGCCGGCCACTCGATCGCGGTGCAGAACTTCAACGAGAATCTGTCGGTGCTCGTGATGCTGTGCTTCTACACCGTGCTAGTCTGGCTCAACGTGCCCGTCAGTCTCGTGATCGTGATCTTCGGCGTGTTCGTGTGTCTCACGATGTGGCTCGTGATGCTGCGGCATCGCGCCAATCAGCGCGTGTTCGATTCGGTCGCGCTGATCGGCGAGGCGCATCGCGAGGCGCAGCATTGAACGCGTCGCGCGGCCTGTGCCTGCCATGAACCGCCTTCCTCCCAACGCACTGACCGTCGCCGGCTCCGATTCGGGCGGCGGCGCGGGCATCCAGGCCGATCTGAAGACCTTCTCCGCGCTCGGCGCGTACGGCGCGAGCGTGATCACGGCGCTGACCGCGCAGAACACACACGGCGTCGGCGCCGTGCATCTGCCCGACGCCGGCTTCGTCGCGGCCCAGCTCGACGCGGTGCTGAGCGACCTGCGCATCGACGCGGTCAAGATCGGCATGCTCGGTGACCAAGCAATCGTCGAGGCCGTCGCGACCGGGCTCGAACGCCATCGGGTGCCGTTCCTCGTGCTCGATACCGTGATGCTGTCGAAAAGCGGTCACGCGCTGCTCGCGCCCGCGGCCGTCGCGGCGCTGCGCGAACGGCTGCTGCCGCTGGCCGACCTGATCACGCCGAACCTGCCCGAGGCCGCCGCGCTGCTCGGCGTTGCGCCGGCCGAGGACGAAACCGAGATGGTGCGCCAGGGCCATGCGTTGATCGCGCTCGGCGCGCGCGCGGTGCTCATGAAAGGCGGCCATCTCGCGCACGCGTCCACGCACAGTCCGGATTGGC
>CAUPOD010000143.1:0-6623 GCA_963512745.1 uncultured Burkholderia sp.
ATTGGAAGCGGAGCAGCGCCTGGCCTAGGGCTTTGGGCCCGGGACCGTGGGTTTAGTCGATACGTGCGCCATACAGTACTGACGCTATTCTAGTGCCGGGATAATAGTCATCGCTGGTACGGTGCCGCACCGACAACACGTCCGACATGCTTCAGCATGAGGGCAGTGCGGCACGGATCAAACGCGATTCCGCCGGCTCTGTTCGACTGGCGACCGGATTGCCGCCTTAAACGGTAGGAGGTAGCAACATGAAGCAGACTCGTGTGGCCATTATCGGCATGGTCATGGTGCTCGTAGTAGGCGCCATGTCCGGATGCGGAGGGATGTCGCGCCGCGGGCAGGATACGGCGATCGGCGCCGGCGTCGGCGCGGTGGGCGGAGCGGTGCTGACGGGCGGCAGTGCGTTGGGTACGGTCGGGGGCGCCGCGGTCGGCGGCGTGGTCGGCAATCAGATCGGGCGATAGGCATGCCGTCGGCACCGGTGTCTTCCTGCCGGTGCTCGACTCCAATGTTGCCCGGTCCGGTTTCGGCGCACGGCGGTCAGATCCGCCCGAGTACCACCAGGACCAAAAGCACCACGAGCGCGAAGCCCATGACGCCGCTCGGGAAGTATCCCCAGTTGCGGTTGTACTGCCAGCGCGGAAACGCGCCGATCAACAGGAGGAGTACGACGACCAGCAAGACGATGCTCATTTCATTTCCCCTGATATGCACCCCGTAATGCACGGTGGAATCCGGAATGCGTGAGGAGATCGTAGGAGTTACCCGCTGCCGCGTCGGTACGCTGACGGACAGCCCGCGCGGCATGCGAGCGGTAAATTGCCAAACAGATGCCACGCCAAGGGAGGTGTCATGCACATGCTCATGAACGTCACGCCGCTGATCTCGCTGATCGCAGGGATTTTGATTCTGGTGATACCGCGTCTGTTGAATTACATCGTGGCGATCTACCTGATCGTAATGGGCCTGCTCGGATTGTTCGGCAGCCATATTCACTAAGCGGGTAGCGCACCGCATTTCACAGGCGCCGTTCGAAGCCGATCCGGTCCGCCGGTTCGGCGGCGATGCCGCGCAGGGCGACTCATTGGGGACTTGCATGCATTTGATTTCGCGATACGACTCACCGCTTGCCTCGTTGACCGAGCGGCCCGCTTGGAAAGCGTTGACGGCGCATCACCGGCGCATCGCCGGCTTGCATCTGCGGGATCTCTTCGCCAGGGATCCGCTGCGCGGCGAGCGGCTCACGCTCGAAGCGGCGGGGCTCTATCTGGATTACTCGAAGCATCGCGTGACCGATGAGACGCTCGCGCTGCTGGTGCGGCTCGCCGACGAGTGCGGACTCGCGCAGCGCATCGACGCCATGTTCAGCGGCGCGCCCGTCAATCCGACCGAGCAGCGCGCGGCGCTGCATGTGGCGCTGCGCGCGCCGCCCAGCGAGGCCATCTATACCGACGGCGCCGACGTGGTTCCCGAGGTACAGGCTGAACTCGCGCACATGACGGCGTTCTGCGAAGACGTGCGCAGCGGCAGATGGCGCGGCTATACGGGCCGGCCGATCCGCAATATCGTCAACATCGGCATCGGCGGTTCCAACCTCGGGCCGGAGATGGCTTACGAGGCATTGTGTCATTACAGCCAGCGCGACCTGACGTTCCGTTTCGTCTCCAACGTGGACGGCACCGATTTCGTGGAAAGCACGCGCGATCTCGATCCCGCCGAAACGCTGTTCATCATCTGCTCCAAAACCTTCACGACCCAGGAAACATTGATCAACGCGCGGTTGGCCCGCGCGTGGAGCCTGCAGGCGTTCGGCGACGAGCGGGCCATTCGCCGCCATTTCGTCGCCGTCTCGACCAGCGCGCCGGGCGTGGCCAGCTTCGGCATCGATCCCGCCTGCATGTTCGGTTTCTGGGACTGGATCGGCGGCCGCTATTCGATGGATTCCGCAATCGGGCTGTCGACCATGCTGGCCATCGGCCCTGCCGGGTTTCGCGAACTGCTGGCCGGTTTTCATGCAATGGACCGGCATTTCCGCACGGCGCCGTTCGCACGCAATCTGCCGGTGCTGTTGGGGTTGCTGGCGGTCTGGTACAACAATTTCTTCGCGGCGCAGACGGTCGCGGTACTGCCGTACGCGCGCTATCTGAAACGCTTTCCCGCGTATCTGCAGCAGTTGACGATGGAGAGCAACGGCAAACAGGTGGAACTCGACGGCACGCGTGTCGGTTATACGACGGGCCCGATCTACTGGGGCGAGCCGGGCACGAACGGTCAGCATTCGTTCTATCAGCTGCTGCACCAAGGCACGCGGCTGATTCCATGCGATTTCATCGGTTTTTGCCGGAGCCTGAATCCGCTCGGCGAGACGCACGACCTGCTGATGGCCAATCTATTCGCGCAGACCGAAGCGCTCGCTTTCGGCAAGACCGCGGCGCAACTCGAAGCGGAGGGCACGCCGTCGTGGCTGGTGCCGCATCGCGTGTGCGAAGGGAACCGGCCCAGCAGCACGATACTCGCCGAGCGTCTGACGCCGGACACGCTGGGGCGGCTCGTCGCGCTCTACGAACACAGCGTCTTCACGCAGGGCGCGCTCTGGAATATCGATTGTTTCGATCAATGGGGGGTGGAGCTCGGCAAGCAACTGGCGCAACGCATCGTTCCCGAACTGAACGGTGCGCACGGCGCCAAATTGACGCACGACAGCTCGACCAACACGCTGATCCGGCGTTATCGCCGGCAACGTGCGGCTTCTCCCGATATTTGAATCGGCGAGGCACGCCGTCATGCATCTCAGCCCGCTCGCCGGACTGCCTGCTCCCCGCGCGCTGCTGGTCAACGTGCCCCGGTTGATCACGGCGTACTACAGCGAGCGGCCGGATCCCGGAAATCCGGCGCAGCGCGTCGAATTCGGCACGTCGGGACATCGCGGCTCGGCGTTCGCGCGCAGTTTCAACGAGTGGCATGTGCTCGCCATCACGCAGGCGATTTGCGATTATCGAGCCCGGCAGCGCATCGACGGGCCGCTGTTCCTCGGCATCGACACGCATGCGCTTTCCGAACCCGCTTACGCGAGCGCGCTCGAAGTATTGGCGGCCAACGGCGTGAACGTGATGATCGCGCAAAACGGCGAATACACGCCGACGCCGGCCGTCTCGCACTCGATTCTCGCGTACAACCGCGGCCGCTCGGCGGGGCTGGCGGACGGCATCGTCGTCACGCCTTCGCACAATCCGCCGAAAAGCGGCGGTTTCAAGTACAGCCCGCCGAACGGCGGCCCCGCGGGCGAAACCGCGACCGGCCGGATCGCGGCCGAGGCGAACCGCCTGCTTGCGGCGCAGTTGGCCGGCGTGCGGCGCATACCCTTGTCCCGCGCGCTGCGCGCGACGACCACGCATCGGCACGATTTCCTGAACACCTATGTAGGCGATCTCGGCAACGTGATCGACATGGATGTGCTGCGCGGCACGGCGCTGCGGCTCGGTGTCGATCCGCTCGGCGGCGCGGGGGTGCATTATTGGGCGCCGATTGCCGCGCGCTACGGGCTCGATCTCGAGGTGGTCGACGACGCGGTCGACCCGGCCTTCGGCTTTATGAGCGTCGACTGGGACGGCCGCATCCGCATGGACCCGTCCTCGCCGTACGCGATGCAGAAGCTGATCGGCCAGCAGGATCGCTTCGACGTGGCCTTTGCGTGCGATACCGATCACGACCGCCACGGCATCGTCGCCGCGCCGGCCGGTCTGCTGCCGTCCAATCACTATCTGGCGGTGCTGATCGACTATTTGCTCACGCACCGGCCGCAATGGCAGGCGGGCGCGGCGGTGGGCAAGACGGCGGTCAGCAGCCAGATGATCGATCGCGTGGCGGCCACGCATGGCCGCGCGCTTTACGAGGTGCCGGCGGGCTTCAAATGGTTTGTCGACGGGTTGCTCGACGGCTCGCTCGGCTTCGCCGGAGAGGAGAGTGCGGGCGCGACTTGCCTGCGCCTCGACGGTTCGCCGTGGACCACCGATAAGGACGGCATGGTGCCGTGCTTGCTGGCGGCCGAGATGACGATGCGCACCGGCCGCAACCCGGCGGAACGCTACCGCGACCTGGCCGAGCGGCTCGGCACGGTGTTCGAGCGCCGGATCCAGGCGGCGGCGAGCGCGCCGCAGCGTGCCCAACTGGCGCGGCTCTCGCCGGCGCAGTTCGCGCATGCCGAGCTGGCCGGCGAAAAGATCGAGGCCGTGCTCGATCGCGCGCCGGGCAACGGCGCGCCGCTCGGCGGCATCAAGGTGGTCGCGCCGGGCGGATGGTTTGCCGCGCGCCCGTCGGGTACCGAGGACATCTACAAGATCTATGCGGAGAGTTGGCGGGGCGAGGCGCACCTGACGCGCATCGTCGACGAGGCGCAGGCCATGGTCGACAGCGCGCTTAGCGGCGCGTCGGACGCGCCTCGGGTCTGACGGCGGCACGCGCGCACGCATGTATCCGCGCGCGGGGCGTTTGCTGCGTCGGCAGGGTACGACATCATCAACCTTGGTGCCTTGCGTGCGCGGTCGCCGTCCACGCGCCGGTGCGCGACCAATAGTCTTCTCGGCCGTAATACTCGCGGAGCGCGGCCTCGTAGCTGTGCGGCACCGGAACCGATGCGTCGTATGCGGGGTATTGCCGGATCGCATCGCGGGTCAGCATGACGGTCACGGTGGAGCCGGCCCAGTCGACCAGTTCGACCCAGTGCACGCCCACCAGGACCTGCTTGCCGCCGGACCACCAGTTGCGTTTGTCCGCGACCAGGTAGCGCAGCGCCCACGCCCGGTCGTCGTAGACGAAGTCCGACACGTGGCCGAACTTGCCGTCGATCGTCTCGAGGCGATAGCCCTTGACCTCGTTGGTGCTGCGCAAGTGGACGTCCGTCGCATCGGACGGCACGCTGCCCTCGGGCGCGATCGGCCCGTTGAACCGAGCGGTCGAGCCGGGCTCCGCGTCCGGCGCGTCGAAGGCCGGCCAGGCGCCCATGCCCCACAGGTTCGGGCCGCCCCAGTAGGTCGGATAGTTGTAGTAGCGCAGATAGTCCAGCTCGTGCTGACGCGACACCGGCTTGTGGGTGTCGATGTTCGGACTGTCGCGCACTTGCTGGCGGGTCAGGCGGACCTGGACCCGGTCCGATGCCGCGGGCGACGGCAGTACCGCGTATGGCGAGAGCAATACCCGGCGTTCGTTGAGCCAGGTGCCGGTTTCGACGACCAGGTAGCGGATGCCCCACGCTTCGTCGTCGAAGTAAACCTGCTCGACCGTGCCGATCTCGCCGTCGAGGGCATGGACCTTGCAGCGGTGCAGACGTTTGACGGTTCTCAACATGACGGACTCCGTGCGATTCCGCTGCGGGCGGCGGCGCATGCCGCGCCCGCGCGGTTTGCTGCCGCTACAGGGAGGTGAGGCGGCTAACCTTGGTGCCGTTGAGCGAAGCGCCGGCCATCAAGCCGGCGTTGGTCAGCACGAACGCGTTCACCTCGCCGCTGGCCGTGCTGGTATCCACCGCGCCGTTGGCGCCCACCTTCAGGATTGCCACCGATGCGTCGCCGCCGGCCGACCAGCCGTTGGCGTTGCGGAATCGGGTCAGCGAATCGTCGGTCATGAACAGAAACACGATGGCGCGCGACTGCGCGCCGATCTGCCAGCCGACCGACCCCGTGACGGTGCTGTAGTAGCCGACCGTGTGGCCGCGGAGGCGTAGCGAGCCTTCGCCGTACTGGCCGCCGACGATAAAGCCGACATCGATCACGGAAGGGAAGACCAGCACGCCGCGCGCCCTGTTGACGAGTTCGCGCGAACCGCCGGCCGCTCCGTAAAGGCGCGTGAGGGTAGCATCGACGCCGGCATCGATCGAGCGGCGCTTGTCGGTCCGCACCGCCGGGTTTCCGGCATCGGACATGCCGGTGGTCGTACAGCCGGTGATCGCGAGGCTAAGCGCCGCGACCGCCCCGGGCGTACTCCATATGAAAGTTCGTCTGAGCACGTGCTACTCCTGGTTGGTGACTGACCAGTCCGACGCTACGCCGGTGCGCGGCACGATGCGGTACGAAAGCGTACAAATTAGCAATGGCGGTGCGGCGCTCGCGGGAGCGGAGCGACAGGCCAAGACGGCCGCGGCGCCGGCGGCGTCATTCTTCGAGCAGCCGCTCGCTCTCGCGTTTGACGACCCGGTAGCACTCGCAGACCTGGGTTTCCAGCGCACGGCGATCGAGCACCTCGATCACGCCGCGCTTGTAGTGGATGATGCCCTCGTCCTGCAGCTTTTTCGCGGTTTCCGTCACGCTGGCGCGGCGGACGCCGAGCATGTTCGCGATCAGCTCCTGGGTCATGCGCACATCGTTCGAGTCGAGGCGGTCGAGACTGAGCAGCAGCCAGCGGCAAAATTGTTGCGCGATCGTGTGGTGTCGGTTGCAGACGGCCGTCTGCGCCATCTGGGTGATCAGCGCTTGGGTGTATCTCAGGAACAACCGTTGGATCGCGCCGCCGCGCGCGAACTCGTCCTTGACGATCTGGCCGTTCAATCGAAACGCCTCGCCCGCGCTTTGCACGATGGCGCGATTGGGCATCGTCTCGCCGCCCATGAACAGTGCGATGCCGAGCAGCCC
>CAUPOD010000144.1:0-6612 GCA_963512745.1 uncultured Burkholderia sp.
ACAACTGCCCGATATCCTTGAACGCCTTGAATTCGAGCGCGTTGCCGCAAGGATCGAGCAGGAACATCGTGGCCTGCTCGCCGACCTGCCCCGCGAAGCGCACGTACGGCTCGATCACGAACGCCGTGCCGAACGATCTGAGCCGCTCGGCGAGCGCTTCCCATTGCGCCCATTCGAGCACGACGCCGAAGTGCGGCACGGGCACGTCGTGACCGTCGACCGGATTCGTATGCGCATGCTCCTGCGACGCCGTGCGCGGATGCGCGTGAATCACGAGCTGGTGCCCGAAGAAATCGAAATCGACCCATGCATCGCTCGAACGCCCCTCCGCGAGCCCGAACACGCGCCCATAGAAATCGCGCGCGGCGGCCAGATCGTAGACGGGGATCGCGAGGTGAAACGGGGAAAGACGCATGCCGTGCTCCATATCTAGGGTTTCGGGGATAATCATCGCACTCGTTGGGTTCGGGCGGCTGGTTGACGCATTCGGTCCCGCCGTCGAGCCCCGAGCAGTTCCGTCCTGCAGGAGCAGATCATGACGCAAACCGCCAAGGGCACGCGCGCGGGCAAACACGGCCCGCTCGTGCCGCTGCACGGCGAGACCATGAAGCGCGACGTGCCGTCGCTGCCTGTCAATTAACGTCACGCCCTATGTCGTCGTCCGCGAACCAGAACCCTCAAGACCCGCCCGTCAGACTGAACTTCCTGCAAGGCATTCTGCCCGTGACGCGCGCGTCCGCGCTGCGCGATACGCTCGCGGGCATCTCGCTCGCGTCGATGGACATCCCGCAAGTGCTCGGCTACGCGCGCATCGCCGGGCTGCCCGCCGTGACGGGCCTCTACACGGTGTTCCTGCCGCTGTTCGCGTTCGCGTTGTTCGGCGCGTCGCGGCACCTCGTGGTGGCCGCCGATTCGGCCACGGCCACGATCCTCGCGAGCCGCGTCTCGTCGATGGCGCCGCCCGGCTCGTCCGAATACGTGGCGCTGGCCGCGACGGTCGCGTTGATGACCGCGGGCATCCTGCTGCTCGCGCGCATCTTCAAGCTCGGGTTCCTCGCCGATTTCCTGTCGCGCACGGTGCTCATCGGTTTCCTGGCGGGCGTGGGCATCCAGGTGTCGATCGCAATGCTCGGCGACATGCTCGGCCTCGCCGTGCCGATCCCGTCGTCGCACAGCATGGCGCAGCTCGCCTATGTCGTCACGCATCTCGCGCGGGTCAGCGTGCCCACGCTCGCGCTGGCGGCACTCGTGGCGGTGCCGATCCTGCTCGCCAAGCGCTGGGCGCCGCGCGTGCCCGTGTCGTTCGTCGCCGTGCTCGCGAGCATCGCGGCCAGCCAGGCGTTCGACCTGCCGCGCTACGGCATCTCCGTGCTCGGGCCTGTCGCGGGCGGCCTGCCGCCGTTGCGCGTGCCCGTCGTCACGTGGCAGCAGTGTCTCGACCTGGTGCCGACGGCGGCCTCTTGCTTCGTCATGATCATCGCGCAGAGCGCCGCGGCCGCGCGCGTATTCGCGCAGCAATTCAACGAACGCATCGACACCAACGCCGACATCCTCGGCCTCGCGGCGGCCAATGCGGCGGCCGGCCTGAGCGGCGCGTTCGTCGTCAACGGCAGCCCGACGCAGACCGCGATGGCGGAAAGCGTCGGCACGCGCAGCCAGCTCGGGCAGATCGTGTTCGCGCTCGTGGTGGGCGTGGTGCTGTTGTGCTTCAGCCGCTTTCTGCAATACCTGCCGCACTGCGTGCTCGGCGCGATCGTGTTTACGATCGCGCTCGGGCTGATCCACGTCGACGCGCTCAAGAACATCGCGCGCGAGAGCCCCGGCGAATTCCGGCTCGCCGTCGTAACGGCCCTGGCGGTCGTCGTGATCGGCGTCGAGCACGGCATCCTGCTCGCGATCGGGCTGTCGCTGATCCGTCACGTGCGCCACAGCTACCGGCCGCACACGCTCGTGCTCGAACCCGTCGCATCGAGCAAGTGGTGGCAGCTCGAACCGACCCATCCGGGCGCGATGACCGCGCCGGGCCTCGTGGTCTACCGCTTCTCGGCCGATCTGTTCTACGCGAACGACTATCTGTTCAGCGACCAGGTCAACATGCTGATCGCGACCGCGCCGCAGCCGCTGCGCTGGCTCGTGGTGGACGCGGCCGTGATCACCGCGCTCGACTACTCGGCCGCGCGCACGCTCGCCGACCTGCTCGAAAGCCTGCGCGCACGCGGCATCGGCGTGGTGTTCGGACGCGTGACGCGCTACCTGCGCGCCGACATGGACCGGCACGGCATCACGGCGATCGTCGGCGCGGAGAACATCTTCGCGACGCTGCACGAGGCGCTCGCGGCCGCGGGCGTCGGCCAGAACGCGGATAAATCGGGGCTGCTGTAGCCCGCGGCCGAACCGCGTCAAGCCCTCGGCGCGGCCCGTAGCAATTTCGCGCGATACGTGCGCGGCGCCACGCCGTGCCAGCGCTTGAACGCCTGCGAGAAACTCGACAGATCGCTGAATCGAAGCCGCTCCGCGATATCGGCGAGCGAGAGCCGCGCGTCGCCGAGCAGCGTCTCGGCCAACGCGCCGCGCGCTTCGTCGAGCAGCGCGCGGAATGTCGTGTCCTCTTCGTGCAGGCGGCGCCGCAGCGTGCGCGCGCTCACGTTCATCAGGCGCGCGGCCTCTTCGAGCGAAAACGGCGCCGCGTCCGGACTCGCGCTCAGATAGTGGCGCACCATGGTCGCCGTGCCCACCAGCACGCGGCGGCTTTCGAGCAGCCGCTTGCACATCTGCTCGCACATCGCGGCGGTGGTCGGATTCGCCTGCGGCAGCTTGCGGTCGAGCAGCGCGCGGCTGAACGCGAAGCCGTTGGAGCACGCGCCGAACTGCACGTCCGTATCGCCCAAGCCCGCCACGCAGGCGTCCGAAGCGCCCCCGGCCGCGGGCCGCTCGCCTTGCATCGAGAACCGCGCGAGCGCGAACTCGCCGCCGAGCGTTTCCGCAAGCAGCACCGTCGCCGCGGTCATGTCGCGCGCGAGCAAGAATTGCGCGACGGCAGCATCGGCGAGCGGCGGCGCGCCGAACGTCAGGCACGCGAGTTCGCCCTCCTCGTGGTATGCGATGGTCGTGAACACATAGGTCAGCGGCAGGAAACGCAGCGCGAGCGCCAGCGCGTCGCGCGCCGTCGCGCTCGCGATCAGGCCGTAGCCCCACACGCCATACGCGGAGAAGTGATACCGGCTGCCGACCTCGAAACCAAGCTCGGGCGCGCGTTTGAGCAGGCGCACGAGGTTGGCCGCAACGCACAGCTCCTGCGCGGCCGTGACTTCGACGTTGGGATCGTCGAGCTGGGCCGCCGACAGATCGGCGCCCGCGAGCAGCGCGTCGCGCGACAGGCCGCGCGACGCGCCGAAATCGAGCATGAGCCGGGCACTCGCCGGGCTCCGGTTGAAATCCCAGAAGCGCATACGGATAAACCCTCGAACGGGCAATTTGGCCGGAATTCTAAAATAATTGTCCCATCTCGCCATTGGCGTTTTCCCAGGCGGCGCGCACCATCTACCCGATTCGAGTCGTCCTTTGAACGACCGGGCACCTTCAGGGAGGAGCGCATGTCCAGCCGTCATACGATCGCCGACGATCAAGCCGCCACTACCGCGCAGACCGCCGATTCAGACCCGCACGACGCGCCATTGGCCGCGATCGTCATCGGCACCGGCTTCGCGGGCATCGGCATGGCGATCGCGCTGCAACGCGCGGGCATCCACGACTTCGCCGTGCTCGAGAAAGCGCACGACGTGGGCGGCGTGTGGCGCGACAACAGCTATCCGGGCGCCGCGTGCGATGTCCCCTCGCACCTGTACTCGTTTTCGTTCGAGCCGAACCCGGAATGGTCGCGCGTATTCGCGCCGCAATCCGAGATCCACGCGTATCTGCAGTATTGCGCGCGCAAATATCAACTCGCGCGCCACATCCGCTTCGGCGCAGAGGTCGCGGAGGCGCGCTTCGACGAGCAGCGAAACCTGTGGCGCGTCACGCTGACCGACGGCACCGAACTGAGCGCGCCCGTTCTGATCAGCGGCACCGGCCAGTTGAGCCGCCCGGCTCTGCCGCGCGTGCCCGGCATCGAGACGTTCCGCGGCCGCGCGTTCCACTCCGCGCATTGGGACCACGAGTATCCGCTCGAAGGCAAGCGCGTCGCCGTGATCGGCACGGGCGCCTCGGCGATCCAGTTCGTGCCCGCGATCGCCGATCGCGTCGCACGGATGTTCGTGTTCCAGCGTTCCCCGGCCTATCTGATACCGCGTCCGGACCGCGCCTACCGGCCCATCGAAAAAGCGCTGTGCCGCAGCCTACCGGGCGCCATGAAGCTGCATCGCGCAAGCATCTACGCGCGCTACGAATCGCGCGCGATCGCGTTCACGCGGCTCAAGGGCCTCATGAAATACGCGGTAGGTCGCCCCTTCAAGAAGCTGCTGCACCGGCAGGTGCGCGACCCCGCGCTGCGCGCGCGCCTGACGCCCGACTATCCGATCGGCTGCAAGCGCATCCTGCTGTCGAGCGAGTATCTGGCGGCCATGAGCCGTCCCAACGTCGAACTCGTGACGACGGGCATCGCGCGCGTCACCGAAAACGGCGTCGAAACCACGGACGGCAAGCATTACGCCGTGGACGCGATCATCTACGGCACCGGTTTCGCGGCCACCGAGTTCCTGTCGCCGATGAAGATCACGGGCCGCGACGGCCTCGACCTAAATCAGGCTTGGCAGCATGGCGCGCAGGCCTATCTCGGCATGACCGTGCCGGGATTCCCGAATTTCTTCATGCTGTACGGGCCGAACACGAACCTCGGGCACAACTCGATCGTGTACATGCTCGAAAGCCAGATCGCGCACGTGATGCGCTGCCTCGCGGCCATGCGGCGCAGCGGCGCAACCACGCTCGAGGTCGATGGCGGCCTTTACACGCGCTTCAACGCAGGCATTCGGCAGCGCCTCGCGAATTCGGTCTGGAACGGCTGCAAGACCTGGTACACGGACGCGAACGGGCACAACAGCACCAACTGGCCCGGCTTCACGCTCACGTACCGCTGGCTCACGCGCTTCGGCAAGTTGTCGGCGTACCGGCTGACCCGCCACCTCGCGCAGGGCGAAGGCGTCGTGGTCCCGCAGCCGGCCGGCGCGTTCGAGGCGATCAATGCCGCGTTCCTGCGCGGGTTGCTGCGCGTCGCATTCCGCGCGCCGGTCGGGCCGCCGTTCGGCGCACGCGCGCAGCGGCGCGTGGTGGCGTTGCTGTCGCCGCTGATGCCCGGTGTCGGAGGCGTGCGGCACGCGCAAGCCGAAGCGGGCGGCGTGCCGATCCAAATCGTCGCGCCCAAGCAGCGCGCCGGCGCAGGTCATGACAACGGCGGCGCAATCCTGTACCTGCACGGCGGCGCGTTCTGCCTCGGCGGCCCCGCTTCGCACCGCAGCATGACGACGCGGCTCGCGCGCGACTCGGGGATGACGGTCTGGGTGCCCGACTACCGCCTCGCGCCAGAGCACCCGCATCCGGCCGCGCTCGACGACGTGCTCGCCGCTTACGCCGCGCTGCGCGCCCGCGGCTATGCGCCGGAGCGGATCGTGATCGCCGGGGATTCGGCCGGCGGCGCGCTGACGCTCGCACTCGCCCTCACGCTGCGCGCGCGCGGCGAGACAATGCCCGCCGCGCTGATGCTGATCTCGCCCGTGACCGATCCGAAACTCGGCGGCGCATCGCTCGACGCGTGCCGCGACGACGATCCGATGCTGCGCCGCGGCTGGCTCGAACAAGGGCTCGCATGGTATTACGCGCGCGGCGCCGAACGCGGCCCGCTCGAAACGGATCTGCGCGGCTTGCCGCCGCTGCTGATCCAGGTCGGCGACCAGGAGATTCTGTTGTCGGATTCGTTGCGCCTGGCCGCCCATGCGAAGCGCTGCGGCGTGCCGTGCCGCCTCGAAGTGCATGCGCAGCGCTGGCACGTGTTCCATCTGCAGGCGTTCTATCTGCGCTCGGCGCGCGAGGCGCTGCGCACGCTTGCCGACTTCGCGCGCGGCTGCACGACGGGATATGCGCGGCCGGCGCCGGACCACGCGCCGGGCCGGTTCGCGCTAGAGCCCGCGCAGCACGCTCAGGTTCAAGCGTCCTCGAGCGTCGGCACCGCGCGCTGAAGATTCGCGCGATAGGTGCGCGGCGCCATGCCGTGCCAACGCTTGAACGCCTGCGAGAAGCTCGATAGATCGCTGAAACGCAGTAGATCGGCGATCTCCGACAACGTGAGCCGCGGGTCGCCGAGCAGCGCGCGCGCCAGCGCGCCGCGCGCCTCGTCGAGCAAGGTCTGGAACGTCGTGCCCTCCTCGTGCAAACGGCGCTTGAGCGTGCGCGTGCTCACGTGCAGCAAGCGCGCCATCTCGTCGAGCGAGAACGGCGCGGTGTCCGAAGTCGCGTGCAGGTAGTGGCGCACCATGGTCGCCGTGCCGAGGTGCACGCGCCTGCGCTCGATCAGCTTCTTGCACATCTGCTCGTACACGGCGGCCGTGACCGGATTCGCGCGCGGCAGTGGCCGCGCGAGCAGCGCGGGTTCGACCGCCAGGCCGTTCCAGCGCGCGCCGA
>CAUPOD010000145.1:0-6583 GCA_963512745.1 uncultured Burkholderia sp.
CAACACCAACGAGATCCTGACGAGCCTGATGCTGACCTACGTGGCCACGCAGTTGCTGATCTACCTCGTCAGCGGCCCGTGGCGCGATCCGCAGGGCATGAACTTCCCGCTTTCGGAAATGTTCAGCGGGGACGCGCTCTACCCCACCTTCGGCGGCGACTGGCGCTGGCACTGGCTGCGCGGCACGCGTCTCAACGCATCGATCTTCCTGACCGTCGCCGCGGTGCCGCTGATCTGGCTTTTCATGCAGCGCAGCTTCGCCGGATACCGCATGAAGGTCGGCGGACTGGCTCCGCTCGCGGCCCGTTACGCAGGCTTCGCCGAGCGCCGGACGATCTGGACCGCCATGCTGCTGAGCGGCGCGCTCGCCGGGCTGGCGGGCATGGGGGAAATCGCCGGGCCGATCGGCCAGCTCCAGGCCACCTGGTCGCCCGGCTACGGCTTCACCGCGATCATCGTCGCCTTCGTCGGGCGGCTCCATCCGCTCGGCATCGTGTTGGCGAGCCTGTTGATGGCGCTGCTCTATCTCGGCGGCGAATCCGTGCAGATGTCGCTGCAGCTGCCGCAGGCGCTGTCCGGCGTATTCCAGGGGCTGCTGCTGTTCTGCCTGCTCGGCGCCGACCTGTTCGTCAACTACCGGCTGTGCCGGCGCCAGCCGCTCGCGGGCGGCACGCCGTCTTGAACGCATACGAACGCATGGCCCTCCCAGCAACCGACCCGGCCCGCTCCCCACCATGGATCTGAATCAAACCGGCGCACTCGCCTCGAGTGCCGTGACCGCCGCCATTCCCCTCATGTTCGCGGGCCTCGGCGAGCTCGTGACCGAAAAAACCGGCGTGCTGAATCTCGGCGTCGAGGGCATGATGCTGATGGGCGCCGCGAGCGGCTACGCCGCCGCGAGCATCGGCGGCAACCCGTGGCTGGGCCTCGCCGCCGGCATCGCGGCCGGCATGGCGATGGCGCTGCTGTTCGCGTTCCTGACGCTGAACATGCAGGCCAATCAGATCGCCACGGGACTCTCCCTGACCCTGTTCGGCATCGGCCTGTCCGCCTACGTCGGCAAACCCTATACCTCCGCCGCGGTGCCCGTCGCGATCGGCACGTGGCCGATTCCGGGCCTCGCGCACGTGCCGGTGCTCGGTCCCGCGCTGTTCGACCTGACGCCGGTCGATTACCTCGCATTCGTCATGTTCGGACTGGTCGCGTGGCTGCTGTACCGTACGCGCGCGGGCCTGATCCTGCGCTCGATCGGCGAATCGCCGCAGGTCGCGCACGCGCTCGGCTTCCCCGTGCTCGGCGCGCGCTACGCGGCGACGCTGTTCGGCGGCGCGATGGCGGGCTTGGCCGGCAGCTATTACTCGATCGTGCAATTGCACATGTGGCAAGAGCAGATCACCGCCGGCCGCGGCTGGATCGCGCTCGCGCTGGTCGTGTTCGCTACCTGGCGGCCATGGCGCCTGCTGTTCGGCGCCCTGCTGTTCGGCGCGGTCACGGGCTTGCAGTTCGCGGTCCAGTCGGCGGGCATACC
This sequence comes from uncultured Burkholderia sp., assembly GCA_963512745.1. GTDB lineage: Bacteria > Pseudomonadota > Gammaproteobacteria > Burkholderiales > Burkholderiaceae > Burkholderia. Next base: position 1,529 of record CAUPOD010000145.1, read on the forward strand.
CGTGCCGACGCAGTTTCTCGCCGCGCTGCCCTACCTTGCGACCATCGTCGTGCTCGTGCTGATTTCCCGCAACGTCACCACCATTCGCCTCAACGCACCCGCCTCGCTCGGCAAGGCATTCTTTTCCGGGAGCTGAACCGCCGTTGGCCGAGCTTGCCGCATCAACTTCGCCGTATTCCCGTTCAAGACTGCATCACACAGGAGAAATTCGATGTCGAAGCTGCTTACCGTCCTTACCCTGAGCGCCGCCGCGGTCGGCGCCGCGCTGAGCCCCGCCGTTCAGGCGGCCGCTCCCGTCGGCGTCGCGTTCGTCTACCTCACCAATCCCGGCGACGCCGGCTGGACCTACGCGCACGACCGCGGCTCGCAAGCCGTCGCGGCGAAGTTCGGCGACGCGGTCAAGATCACGCGCGTCGAGAACGTGCCGGAATCGGCCGACTCGGAGCGCGTGTTCCGCGAACTCGCCGCGAAGGGCAACAAGATCATCATCGGCAGCAGTTTCGGTTATCAGGACTTCGAACTGAAAGTGGCGCGCGACTATCCGGACGTGACCTTCCTGCACGCGACCGGCTTCAAGAAAGCGCCCAACTTCGGCGTCTACGACGTGCGCATGTACCAGGGCGCGTATCTGGCCGGCGTCGTGGCCGGCTACACGACCAAGACCAACACGCTCGGCGTGGTGGCGTCGGTGCCGATCCCCGAGGTGATCCGCAACATCGACGCGTTCACGCTCGGCGCGCGCTCCGTGAATCCGAAGGTTCACACCAAGGTAGTGTGGGTCAACAGCTGGTTCGATCCGGGCAAGGAGAAGCAAGCGGCCGAGACCATGATCGGCGAAGGCGCCGACGTGCTGATCCAGAACACCGATTCGAGCGCGACGCTCGCCGCCGCCGAAGCGAAAAAGATTCATGCGTTCGGCTGGGATTCCGACATGAAGAAGTTCGGCCCCGACGCGCAGCTCGGGTCGGTGGTCGGCAACTGGGGCGTGTACTACACCGCGGCGGTCGGCCAAGTGCTGGGCGGCACGTGGAAGAACACGCCGGTCTGGTGGGGCGTGCCGCAGAAGGCCGTCGAACTGGTCGACATCAATACCGCGGCCGTCTCGCCCGAGGCGCGCAAGGCCCTGGCCGCGAAGGAAGCGAGCCTCGCGAGCGGCAAGTGGGACGTGTTTACGGGGCCGATCAAGGACCAGGCCGGCGCGGTCAAGGTAGCGGCCGGGCAAACGCTGTCCGATGCCGAGCTGCAGCGTCTGAACTGGTATGTGGACGGGGTGGATGGGGCGGTGCCGCAGTAACTCGCCACTACTATCCGCCGGGCGGCGCCGCGCCCGGCGCAATGCATGAACGTGCCGATTCCCGCTCGGCGTAGTCCGCCGGGCGGAATCGCCACGCGCGCCCCGCTTCCGCCCCTCCGGTCTCTACCATCCGAATGCCGCGATGCGCGAGTTGCGCACGCCGCCCACCCCGGCCGCGCAACGTAACGGCGCGCGATCTTGCTATCCTTCCGAACGCGGTCGATCTCCAAGACACAGGTCGGGACGAGCGGGGGCGCTGTCGCCCGCCGCTACCGATTCAAACGCTTCCTCAGGTAGTGAGCCATGATTTCTGAAAGCAAGACCCCTGGCGTAACGAACGCGCGCTTCGTCGTCGGCGTGGACGTCGGCACCGGCAGTGCGCGCGCGGGCATTTTCGACCTCGAGGGCCGCATGCGGGCCTCGGCAAAACACGACATCACGCTGTACCGGGCCAGCGGCGCGATCGTCGAGCAATCGAGCGGCGAAATCTGGCACGCCGTGTGCCACGCGGTCAAAGAGGCGATCTCGCAGGCCGGCGCCGCACCGGACCAGATCGTCGGCATCGGCTTCGACGCGACCTGCTCGCTGGTCGTGTTGGGAGACGGCGGCAAGCCTCTGCCCGTCGGCCCCTCCGACCAAGCCGAGCGCGACATCATCGTCTGGATGGATCATCGCGCGGTGGAACAGGCGGAGCGCATCAATGCCGCCGGACACGAGGTCCTCGAATACGTGGGCGGCAAGATATCGCCGGAAATGGAGACGCCAAAGCTGCTGTGGCTGCTCGAAAACAGACCGCGCGTGTTCGAAGCGGCGTGGCAGTTCTTCGACCTGACCGATTTTCTGACGTGGCGCGCGAGCGGCGACCTCGCGCGATCGACCTGCACGGTCACATGCAAGTGGACCTACCTCGCCCACGAGCGGCGCTGGGATGAAAGCTACTTCCGCAGCATCGGCCTCGGCGTGCTGGCAGACGAAGGCTTCGCGCGCATCGGCCGGCAGGTGGTCGAGCCCGGCACGCCGTTGGGAAGCGGACTCACGGCAAGCGCCGCCGCCGAACTCGGCTTGCGCGCGGGCACGCCCGTCGCGGCGGGCGTGATCGATGCGCATGCCGGCGGCATCGGCACGGTCGGCGCCGAGGGCGAGCCCGAATCCTGCCTCGCCTACGTATTCGGCACGTCGTCGTGCACGATGACGACCACGCGCGAGCCCGTATTCGTGCCCGGCGTTTGGGGCCCCTACTTCTCGGCCATGGTCCCGAACGCATGGCTCAACGAAGGCGGCCAGTCGGTGGCGGGCGCGGCCATCGAACGGCTGCTCGCGCTGCACCCGGCAACCGCCGAAGCGGGGCGCCGCGCGGAACAGCAAGATCAATCGCTGCCGGCCATGCTTGCCGATCTCGCCATGCAGGCGTGCGCCAAGTTGCCGGACGTGGTGAAACGCGCGCAGGGGCTGCATGTCGTTCCCGAATTTCTCGGCAACCGCGCCCCGTTCGCCGATCCGCATGCGCGGGCCGTGATTGCGGGGCTCGGCATGGCAACCGATTTGGACAGCCTCGTGTCGCTCTACATCGCGGGGATCTGCAGCATCGGATACGGCTTGCGGCAAATCATCGAAACTCAGGCCGCGGCCGGTGCGCCGATCGAGCGCGTGGTGATCAGCGGCGGCGCCGGGCGGCATGATCTCGTGCGTCAACTGCTTGCGGACGCGACCGGCAAGCCCGTCGTGGCGACGCGCGCGGAAGAGCCCGTCCTGCTTGGCGCGGCGATCCTCGGCGCCGTGGCGGGCGGGGAGTTCGAGGACGTGCCAGCCGCGATGGGCGCGATGTCTCGGGTGAGCCAGGTGTATGAGCCGGATGCGGACGTCAGCGCGCTGCACGAGGCGCGGTTCGGGGCGTTTACGCGCTTGCAGGCGGTGGCCAGGGAAATTCGTTGATCGCGCACAACGTCGTCGTCGCCTATCTCCCTGCGCTGGAAGCAGCCGTTCGGGCCATGCCCGGCCCGGCATAAAAAGCCGATCTCCCCGGGTATGCGCCCGCGCGCCGGACCGCGTGCGCTCGATTCGCGCCGCACCCGCTAAAATCGCGGTTTTAGCCCGGAACACGCCCATGTCTTTTGCCTCGCTCGGCCTGATCGATCCGTTGCTGCGTAATCTGCAGGACCTCAATTACCAGACCCCCACGCCGGTGCAGGCCAAGGCGATTCCGGCCGTGCTCGGCGGCCGCGACGTCATGGCCGCGGCACAGACCGGCACCGGCAAAACGGCGGGCTTCGCGCTGCCGCTGCTGCAGCGGCTCGTGCAGCACGGGCCGGCCGTGTCCAGCAACCGCGCGCGCGTGCTGGTGCTCGTGCCCACGCGCGAACTCGCGGAACAAGTGCTGCAAAGCTTCGTCGCGTACGGCAAGGGCTTCGACCTGCGATTTCTGGCGGCCTACGGCGGGGTAAGCATCAACCCGCAGATGATGAAGTTGCGCAAGGGCGTGGACGTGCTCGTCGCCACGCCGGGCCGTTTGCTCGACCTCAACCGCCAGAACGCGGTGCAGTTCGATCAAGTGCAAACGCTGGTCCTGGACGAAGCCGACCGCATGCTGGATCTGGGCTTCGCGCGCGAACTCAATGCCGTCTTTGCGGCGTTGCCCGCGCGGCGCCAGACCCTGCTGTTCTCCGCCACGTTCACCGACGATATCCGCGCCATGGCGGCGAACATTCTGCGCGATCCAGTCGACATCAGCGTGAGCCCGCCCAACGCCACGGCGAGCAAGATCAAGCAATGGGTCGTGCCGGTGGATAAAAAGAACAAGCCCGAGCTGTTCATGCACCTGGTGGCCGAGAACGACTGGAAGCACGCGCTGGTGTTCGTCAAGACCCGCGTCGGCGTGGACTACCTCGCGGCCAGGCTGGAGGACGCGGGCTATGCGGTCGACACGATCCACGGCGACAAGCCGCAACCCGCGCGCCTGCGTGCGCTGGAGCGCTTCAAGACGGGCGAGGTGCAGATGCTGGTCGCCACCGACGTGGCCGCGCGCGGACTCGATATCGACGACCTGCCGCTCGTGATCAACGTCGATCTGCCGATCGTGGCGCAAGACTACGTGCACCGTATCGGCCGTACCGGCCGCGCGGGCGCGAGCGGCGTGGCGGTATCCCTCGTGTGCGCCGACGAGGCGCCGCAGCTGGCCGCGATCGAGGCGCTGATCCGCAAGACGCTGCCCCGCGAAGAAGAGCCGGGCTTCGAAGCCGAGCACCGCGTGCCGCAAACCAGCGCGACGGGCCAGCTCATCAAGAAACCCAAAAAGCCCAAGCAACCCAAAGCGCCGCAAGCCGCGCCGGCCCTCGGCAAAAAACCGCGCGCGCAAGGCGGCGGAAACAAACGCAAACCCGCGCCGCCGCGCGCGGCGGCCGTGGATACAGACACGCACCCGTTCAGCGGTAGTCCGTTCAGCGTGCAAAAGCCGCGCGGCAAGGCCGCCGGCAAGCCGGCCGCGGGTTCACGTCAACCGGCCGGCAGCCGCGGCAAACGCTAAACGCCCGATCCGGGGCGAAGCGTAACGTCTGCCCTCAGTCGAGCGCCCTGCCGAAGATCCGGATCACCTCGTCGAGACGCTCGGCCATCGCGCGCGCCGGCTTCGACAATCGCCGCCGTCGTCAGACGGCCCGTCTGCTGCGCCGGATCTGGTCGAACAAAACCGCGAGCAGCAGAATGCCGCCGCGAATCAGGTATTGATAGAACGTCGGCACGTTCATGAGGCTAATGGCATCCTGCAC
>CAUPOD010000146.1:0-6545 GCA_963512745.1 uncultured Burkholderia sp.
GGCGGGGCTTAATAATTAAAAAAAATACCCCCTAGTTTTTTGCCGGGGCCGGGGGCGCCGGGGCGGGGGCCGCCAGCCGCGCGCCCGCCCCCCGCGCCCGAAGTCCCCTCCCGGTTTGCGCGCAGCCGCGCTCGCGGCCCGAGGGACGGGCGTGCAGCGCGAGGCGCGACGGGACGATTGCCTGACGATAGATGCCGCCGAAAGCCCTATTCCCGCGTGTTTTGCCCAGCCATGCCGTGGCGCGCCCCGGCGGAAATCCCCTTGGGGGGCGCAAGAAGCGGCTCGTGCTGGCGCTGCTGGCCGTGCCGGGCTTCGCGCATGCGCAGCTGGCGGGCACTGCCGCCGACCCGCAGACGCTGCCGGGCGCCGACCTGCGCGTCGCGCCGCAACTGACCGACCATCCGCTTGCCAACGGCTCGCAGGGCGCGCTGTTCGTGCTCGCCGACCACACGAGCGGCACCGCGGATCAGGATCTGGCCGCCAAGGGCCACGCCGAACTGCGCCGCAGCGACGCCGTGGTCAAGGCCGACGCGCTGCACTACGACCAGGACGGCGACCTCGCCGACGCCTACGGCGACGTCACGCTCAACAACGGCGGTATCGTGTTCAAGGGCCCCGAGGCGCATCTGCACGTGGGCGCGAGCCAGGGCACGATGCCCGTGCCGAAGTACCATTTCCTCTCGACGGGCGGCTACGGCAGCGCGAGCCGCGTCGACCTGCTCGACCGCGAGCAGTCGGTATTCACCGACGCGACCTACAGCGCGTGCGAGTGCGAGAAGGATCCGGCCTGGTACATCAAGGGCGACCGTTTCGAATTCGATACCGGCGCGGACGAAGGCGTCGCGCGCAACGGCGTGCTGTATTTCCAGGGCGTGCCGCTGTTCGGCAGCCCGTGGCTCACGTTCCCGCTCAGCAACGGGCGCGAGAGCGGCTTCCTGCCGCCGACTTTCTCGGTCAATTCGACGAGCGGGTTCCAGTTCGCGCAGCCGTACTACTTCAACATCGCGCCGAACCGCGACCTGACCTTGACGCCCGAGATCGTCTCGCGGCGCGGGCTGTTCACGACGGCCGTGTTCCGCTACCTGTCGAACAACTACGCGGGCACGTTCACGGGGCAGGTGCTGCCGCACGACGCGATCACGAAGACCACGCGCTACGCGATCTACTGGCAGCATCAGCAGAATTTCGGCAGCGGCCTGGCCGGCTACGTGAACTTCAACAAGGTGTCCGACAACACCTTCCCGCAGGATCTCGGCGCGGGCAACCAGTTCCTGACGGGCACGCAGACGCTCTATCAGCAGGAAGCCGGCCTCACGTACAACAACGGCCCGTGGTCGATGCTTGCGCGCGTCCAGCACTGGCAGACGCTGACGCCGTCCACGGCGCCGTACAACCGCGAGCCGCAACTGAACGTGAAATACGCGAAGTACGACGTGGGCGGCTTCGACTACGGCGTAGAGAGCGATTTCTCGCGCTTCACGATCACCACCGCGAATCAGCCCGAGGGCAATCGCGCGATGCTGAACCCGTACGTGTCGTACGGCGTGTACGGCCCCGGCTATTTCCTGGTGCCGAAGGTGCAGCTGCACGTGGCCTCGTACGACCTGTGGAACGCCGCGGGCACCGCGGCCGGGCAGCCGCGCAACTTCACGTATTCGATCCCGACCGTCACGCTCGACTCGGGGCTGATTTTCGACCGCTCGGTGCGCTTGTTCGGCCAGGACTTGATCCAGACGCTCGAGCCGCGCATCTATTACGTCTATACGCCGTACCGCAATCAGCTCGATGCGCCGCTGTTCGACACCGCGACCTCGGACTTCGGGCTCGCCGAGATCTTCACGCCGAACACGTTCGTCGGCAACGACCGCATCGCCGACGCCGACCGCCTGACGGCCGCGCTGACGACGCGCTTCCTCGACGCCGCCACGGGCGACGAGCGCGCGCGCTTCGTGATCGCGCAGCAGTACTATTTCTCGGATCAGCGCGTCACGCTGACCAATGCGCAAACCACCGCGCAGGCGCAGCACTCGGACTTCATCCTCGGCGGCTCGCTCAAGCTCGGCGCCGGTTTCGCGTCCGAGGCCGCGTTCCAGTACAACGCCGACAACAACCGGCTGACCAAGTCGAGCATCGGCTTCGGGTTCAGTCCGGCCGAGCGCCGCGTGATCAACGTCGCGTACCGCTATATGCGCGCGAACAGTACGCTCGACTACGCGCCGATCAACCAGATCCTGGTCTCGGGCGAATGGCCGCTGACGCGCCGCCTCTACGCGGTGGGCCGCTTCAATTACGATCTGGCCGGCCATAACGTCGTCGACGGTCTGCTCGGCTTCCAGTACGATGCCGACTGCTGGACGGTCGGCTTCGGCGTGCAGCGCTACGCGAACGGCGCGAACAACGTGGGCCAGCCGACGCGTTCCACGAACTTCATGATGCAGCTGACGCTCAAGGGTCTGACGAGCGTCGATAACGGCCTCGTGTCCGCGTTCCAGGCCGGCGTGCAGGGCTATCAGCAGCCGCCCGGACCGCCGGCGCCGTTGTCCAGGTTTAGCGATTACGAATAAGAAAGCGCGCGGCGCTCCGTGCGGACGCCGCGCTTGATGCCGACCGATTGATCCGATTTCAATGGAGTAGATGTGATGGCAAAGCCGATTCCCACGCGGATGGCAACCAACAAGACGTTCCGTTTCGCGGCCTGCGTGTCGGGATTGCTCGCGGGCATGGCGCTGTTGTTCGCGGCGCCGGCCGGCGCGCAGAATCTCGCCACGCCGAATCCGAACGCCAAGCTCGCCGATGAGGTCGTGGCCGTCGTCAACAGCGACGTGATCACCGCGCGCGAGCTGGACCAGCGCGTGGACCTGATCACGCGGCGCCTGCAGCAGCAGCATGCGCCCGTGCCGCCGCTCGACCAGTTGCGCGCGCAAGTGCTGAACCAGATCGTGCTCGAACGGATCCAGGTGCAAAAGGCGCAGGACGACGGCATTGCGATCAGCGACACCCAGCTGCAGGCCACGCTCGGCCGCCTGGCGCAGACCAACCGCATGACCGTCGATCAATACAAGGCGCGGCTCGCGTCCGAAGGCGTGCCGATGTCGGTGTTCATGGGCGATCTGCGCAACGAGATGCTGCTGTCGCAGCTGCGCGAGAAGGAAGTCGACAGCAAGGTGCTCGTGACCGACGCCGAAGTCGCGAACTACCTCGCGAGCCAGCATAGCCCCGGTGCGGGCGCGCTGCAGGATCTGCGCGTCGCGCGCATCCTCGTCAAGGCCTCGCCGACGGCCACGCAGCTCGAAACCGACGCGGCCCAGCAGAAGGCGCAGGCGCTGCTCCAGCAGGCGCTCGCGCCGAACGCCGATTTCGCGCATCTGGCCAAGGCCAATTCCGAGGCGCCGGACGCCAAGCAGGGCGGCGATCTCGGCTTCAAGGCGCCGGGCCAGTTGCCGTCCGACGTCGTGGACGGCGTGGCGCAGCTGCGTCCGGGCCAGGTCGATCCGAATCTGATCAAGGTGCCCGAGGGCTTCGAGATCGTGCGCCTGCTCGACCGCCGGCCGAGCCAGGGCGGCGTGTCCGCGGCCGCGTCGAAGATCACGCAGACGCACGTGCGCCACATCCTGCTGCGCGTCGGCGAAGGCAAGTCGGAAGCGCAGGCGTACCAGCAGCTGCTCGACATCCGCCGCCAGATCGAGGCGGGCGGCGATTTCGGCCAGTTCGCGCGCACGTATTCGCAGGACGGCTCGGCCGTGAACGGCGGCGACCTCGGCTGGATCAGCCCGGGCCAGACCGTCGCGGAGTTCGAGCGTGCGATGAACACGCTGCAGGACGGCCAGGTCAGCGCGCCCGTGCGCAGCGAATACGGCTTCCACCTGATCCAGGTGGTCGGCCGCCGCGAGATGGAGGGCTCGGTGCGCGACCAGATGGACGTCGCGCGCCAGGCGCTAGGCCAACGCAAGGCCGAGCAGGCCTACGCCGATTGGCTGCGCCAGCTGCGCGACTCGTCGTACGTGCAGTACAAGATCCCGATGCCGCAGCAGTAACGGCCGCGGAAAGTACCGAGAGCCGTCCGCATCCCATGAGCGCCACGCCTTCCGCACCGCGTCCGCTGCGCATCGCGATCACCACCGGCGAACCCGCCGGCGTCGGTCCCGAGCTCAGTGCGCAGGCGCTCGCGCAGATGCTGGCGCTGCCGTGCGCCGCGCAGCGAGTCCCCTTGGAAGCGGTCGAGTTCGTGCTGCTCGGCGATCCCGCGCTGCTCGAGGCGCGCGCGCGTGCCGCCGGCGTCGATTGGGACGCATTGTTGGCGAGCGGGCGCGTCGCGCTCGAACCGCATGCGCTGGCCGTGCCCGCGCAGGCGGGGCGGCTCGATGCCGCGAACGGCCCCTATGTGCTGGGGCTGCTCGATGCGGCCATCGACGGCGCGCAAGCGGGGCGTTTCGACGCGATCGTCACGGCGCCGCTGCAAAAGAGCACGATCAACGATGCGGGCGTGCCGTTCACGGGCCACACCGAATATCTGGCCGAGCGCACGCACACGCCGCGCGTCGTCATGATGCTCGCGGGCACGGGCGAGCGTCCGTTGCGCGTCGCGCTCGCGACCACGCATCTGCCGCTCAAGGACGTATCCGCGGCGCTCAGCATCGACGGCCTCGTCGAAACGCTGACGATCGTCGATCGCGATTTGCGCGAGCATTTCGGCCTGCCCGCGCCGCGCATCCTCGTCACGGGCCTGAACCCGCATGCGGGCGAAAACGGCTACCTGGGCCGCGAGGAGATCGACGTGATCGCGCCCGCGCTCGAACGCGCGCGCGCGCTCGGCATCGACGCGCGCGGCCCGTATCCGGCCGACACGTTGTTTCAGCCGCGCTACCTGGCCGACGCCGACTGCGTGCTCGCGATGTTTCACGACCAGGGCTTGCCCGTGCTCAAGTACGCGACGTTCGGCGAGGGCATCAACGTCACGCTCGGTTTGCCGATCGTGCGCACCTCGGTCGATCACGGCACCGCGCTCGATCTGGCCGGCACCGGCCGCGCCGATTGCGGCAGCATGATCGCGGCGCTCGACACGGCCGTGAGCATGGCGCGCCATCGCCGCGGCTGAGCGTGCCCAGCCGGGCGTCCCCAACTCGGCGTTTCCGACTAGGCGTTTCCGGCTAGGCGCCGCCAACCGATTTCATTCCGGGCCGTTCGCGCGTATCGTCGCTGTTGTAACGGGCCCTAGATTTTTACGGCGTTCGCGCCGCGTTCAAGGCAGTCTTTCATGTCGAACCGTAAACCGCAGCATCAAGGCCATACGGCGCGCAAGCGCTTCGGGCAAAACTTTCTCGTCGATCTCGGCGTCATCGATTCGATCGTCAACGTGATTCGTCCCGCGCGCGGCGACCGCATGGTCGAGATCGGGCCGGGGCTCGGCGCGCTGACCGAGCCCGTGATCGCGCGCATGTCGACGCCCGAGGCGCCGCTGCATGCGGTGGAGCTCGACCGCGATCTGATCGGGCGGCTCGAGAAGCGTTTCGGCGAGCTGCTCGAACTGCATGCGGGCGATGCACTCGATTTCGATTTCGCCACGCTCGCGAAGCCTGGCGACAAGCCGTCGCTGCGCGTGATCGGCAACTTGCCGTACAACATTTCGAGCCCGCTGCTGTTCCATTTGATGTCGTACGCGCCGTACGTGATCGATCAGCATTTCATGCTGCAGAACGAGGTGGTCGAGCGCATGGTCGCGGAGCCGGGCAGCAAGGATTTCAGCCGCTTGTCGGTGATGCTGCAGTACCGGTATACGATGGACAAGCTCATCGATGTGCCGCCGGAGGCGTTTCAGCCGCCGCCGAAGGTCGATTCGGCGATTGTGCGGATGATTCCGCATGAGGTGCATGAGTTGCCCGAGGTCGATGTGAAGGTGCTGGGCGAGGTCGTGCAGGCGGCGTTTTCGCAGCGGCGCAAGATGTTGAGGAATACGCTCGCGGAGTATCGCGATGTCGTCGATTTCGAGGGGCTCGGGTTTGATTTGTCGCGGCGTGCCGAGGCGGTTAGCGTTGCCGAGTATGTCGCGTTGGCGCAGGCAGTGGAGAGGGCGCGCGCTGGCGCGCGCTGATTTGCCGGTTTTTTGCTGGGGATGTTTGGGGGCGGTTCTTGGATCTGGCGGGTTTAACACCGTTGGCAAGTTCATGCTGGGTTGGCGTGGGTCGGGGTACTCGCATAGGGTTGCCTCCGCCAAGTACCCCTACCCAGGCCTGAGCTTCATTTGCCTCAAAAATCTACACCCTCTTATTTCCATCCCTTCCACGTTTTACTACACTCCCATTTCCCAATTGCAGTGGCTCGGTTGAATGTCGAGTTGGTCATTGGACGTTAAAATTCGAAGAAGAGCAGTGAATAGTTGAAGGTGAAGGTTTGGGGTAGTTAGAGACGAGAGCGGTAAATGTTCGTCGGGGTTGGCGGCATATGAAGCTCAGGATTGGGGCCCGGGTGCATGGCGGAGGCAACCGTATCCCAGAACCCCTCGCCCAATCCACCCCACCTAGAACTTGCCACCGGGTGAGCACCCAACG
>CAUPOD010000147.1:0-6530 GCA_963512745.1 uncultured Burkholderia sp.
CGGGCAAGCGCGAAAGAATCTGGGCGACATCAAGGAAGCCGTCAAGAAATCCTGACCCGTCTCGCACCCTGAATTCCCAACGCCGCTTCGGTCGCGCTGGCTCGGCGGATACCTCCAGGCAGGAGAGCCTCATGCGTACCCCAAACCACAGGCACCGTCCGCATAGCGCGACCGATTGCGCCGGTCCCGCCGTCACCGCGCATCTCGACGGCGCGTCGGGCAAGTTCACGTTGCGCACCTGGGCGGTCACGGGCGGCCTGACTTCCGCCTCCAAGCGTCATTCGGTCGTGCTGGCGCTCGAACCGTCGACGATGGAGCGCTATGCGGATCTCGACGAAGCCTCGCGCATGCGCGTCCATACGATGCTCCGCGCCGCGATGCGCGTGATGATCGAGCATCTGCCGGACGACGGCGAAGCCTGCACGCTGACGGTCGAGTTGACGGACGAAATGCTCGATGCCGCGTGCAGCGTGCAATGAGGCCGGTTGTCCGACGCCGGCTCGCGTGCCGTTGCGGCCTTGCATCCCATCGAAAATTTTCGCGTGCGAATGCGAATGAAAGGTACCGGCTATAACTTCGTCGCCGCGGCAACCAGCGTCGCCTCGAGCGCGAGGGTCGAGCGCGAGGCGCCCGCGGGACGGTCGATGACGTATTCGAGCTCGCCGAGCTCCGGCAGTCCCGCATCGAGGCGGGCAAGCCCGCTGGGAATCACGTAGCCGGTAAATGCGCTGATGCCCAGCCCGGCGCTCGCCGCGGCACGCAGCACTGCAATGCTACTGCTGACCACGGCGATTCTGTACGGGCGCCCGAGCGTCTCGAGCGTTTCGAGCACCCGCTGGCGCGACACGCTCGGTTCCGGATGGAGTGCCAGCGGCAGAACGGACTCGTGCCCCGTGAGCGGCGAATCGGGGCCGACGCACCAGTACAGCGGCTCGCTGCGAATCACGCGGCCGCGCCGGCTGCCTGCGATGCGTTTGGCGAACACGAGATCGTGACGGCCTTCATCGAGCGCTTCGAACAGATCGCCGGACAATCCGGTGGAAATCATTAGTTCTACTTCCGGATTGCGCTGTACGAAACTCGCCAGCGCGGCCGTCAAGTGCGCCGACGCGAAATCCTCGGACATGGCGAGCCTCACTCTGCCGGATAGCGGGGGCCCGCAGACCGACGTGACGGCCTCGTCCATCAACTCGAGGATCCGCGTGGCATAGCGCAGCAGCGCCTCGCCATGTTGCGACACATGCACGTTCCGGGTGTCGCGCTCGAACAGCGGCCGGTCGAGCAGCTCCTCGAGGCGGCGGATATGCTGGCTGACCGTCGATTGCGACAAGCTGACCCGCTCGGACGCGGCGGTGAAACTGCCCGACTGGGCGACGGCGACGAAACTGCGCAAGAGCTCGGGGGGGATCGGTCGCATTGCTAAATCCACTGAATCGGTTTCGACATCTTCATAAATGCCGGGGACGGCCGGGATTAGTATCTGACTGCGCCCTGGTCGGATCGGCTCGACGCCAGCCGGGTAAGGCAGTCGGCAGTTTACGGCAAGCAGGCGCCCCTCATAAAAAGCGGACATTTCGCGCACGCCCGGCGCTTCACCTCGCATCGGGCGGCGACGGCAGCCGCGAGACACATGGAGACGATCGATGATTATCTATGGAACCGCCTTGCTGGCGTTCTGCCACCTGATGGGGTTGTTTCTCGGCGATTTGCTCGGCTCGGCGATCGGGGTGAAAACCAACGTCGGCGGGGTCGGCATCGCAATGTTACTGCTGATCTGCCTGCGGATTTATCTGCACCGGCTCGGCTGGCTGCCGAAGGAGACCGAGGCGGGCGTGACTTTCTGGGGGGCGATGTACATCCCGGTCGTGATTGCGATGGCCGCGAACCAGAACGTGGTGGCCGCGCTGAAAGGCGGCCCGGTGGCGCTGCTTGCCGCGCTGGGCGCTGTCGTGGTTTGCGCTTGCTGCATTGCGATCCTCGCGCGCGTCGGCCGAGACGATACCGGGTTTTCCGGTATCCCGCAGACTGAAAAGTCTTGAGCGGAGGCCATCATGCAGCAGATACTCGAGAAACTCGTCGCCCATAACGGCCTGGTCGCATCGTTCGCGCTGGTCGGCTTGATCAGCTGGATCGCATCGGTCGCCTCCAAAAAGCTTACGTTCGGCCGCGTGCACGGCTCGGCGATCGCGATTCTGATCGGGCTCGTGCTCGCCTATGTCGGCGGGGCGTTCACCGGCGGCGAGAAAGGCATTGCCGATATACCGCTGTTTGCCGGCGTAGGGCTGATGGGAGGCGCTATGCTGCGCGATTTCGCCATCGTCGCGACCGCCTTCGAAGTGCAGCCGGGGGAGGCGCGCAAGGCAGGCTTGATCGGTCTGTTGTCGCTGCTGCTGGGCACCGTGCTGCCGTTCATCGTCGGCGCCTGCGTGGCCCGCGCATTCGGCTATTCGGATGCGATCAGCATGACGACGATCGGGGCGGGCGCCGTCACTTACATCGTCGGCCCGGTGACGGGGGCGGCGATCGGCGCGAGCTCGAACGTGATCGCGCTGAGTATTGCCACGGGGTTGGTCAAGGCGATCATGGTGATGGTCGGCACGCCGTTGGCCGCGGGCTTCATGGGCTTGAAGACACCGCGGTCCGCGATGATCTTCGGCGGCCTCGCGGGTACCGTCAGCGGCGTCAGCGCCGGGCTGGCGGCCACCGACCGGCGGCTCGTGCCTTATGGCGCCCTGATCGCCACCTTCCATACCGGAGTCGGTTGCTTGCTGGGACCGTCGGTGCTGTATTTCACGACGAAGGCGCTCGTCGGCGCATGAGCATGAGATTTCGCGGGAGAAATTTATGACGGAATGGAGTCGCGCGCGTAGCGATCGCGATGCACGGCTGGCGGCCGGCGCACGCTACGCGCGGCATAAAACCGTAGACGCGGGCGACGCGGTAGCGTTGCTGGAAGCGGTGCTGCGGCCGGGGGACCGGGTCTGCCTCGAAGGCGACAACCAGAAGCAGGCCGATGTGCTGGCTGCCGCGCTCGCCGCCGTCTCGCCGGAACGGGTGCACGGCTTGCATATGGTCCAGTCCGGCATCGTGTTGCCGGAACACCTCGACGTCTTCGAACGCGGGATCGCCGCGCGGCTCGATTTCGCTTATTCCGGTCCGCAGTCGCAGCGCATTGCGAAGATGCTGTTCGGCGGCAAGATCGCGCTCGGCGCCGTGCATACGTATCTCGAACTGTTCGCCCGGTATTTCATCGACCTGACGCCGCGCGTCGCGCTGATTGCCGCGGTGAGCGCCGACGCGGACGGCAATTTGTATACGGGCCCGAATACCGAGGACACGCCGACCGTCGTCGAAGCGACGGCCTTCAAGGACGGCATCGTGATCGCGCAGGTCGACCGTATCGTCGACCAGGTTCCGCGCGTGGACATTCCCGGCGACCGCGTGCATTTCGTGGTCGAGACGGGGCGCCCGTTCTATGTCGAACCGCTGTTTACGCGCGATCCGGCAGCCATCACCGAAACGCAGATCCTGACCGCGATGCTGGCCATCAAGGGCATTTACCTGCCTTACGGGATCAAGCGCCTGAACCATGGCATCGGGTTCAACACGGCGGCGATCGAATTGCTGCTGCCCACCTATGGGGAGAAGCTGGGCCTCAAAGGCAAGATCGGCACGCATTGGGCGCTCAACCCGCATCCCACGCTGATTCCGGCCATCGAATCGGGCTGGGTGGAGCGGATCCATTGCTTCGGCTCCGAGGTCGGCATGGACGAATACATCCGCGCGCGTTCCGATGTCTATTTCACGGGGTCGGACGGCTCGCTGCGCTCGAACCGCGCGTTCTGCCAAACGGCGGGCCTGTACGCGTGCGACATGTTCATCGGTTCGACGTTGCAGATCGACCTCTCGGGCCATTCCTCCACGGTCACGGCGGAACGGATCGCCGGTTTTGGCGGGGCGCCGAATATGGGCAGCGACGCGCGCGGCCGGCGGCACCCGAGCGAGCCGTGGCTGAAGGCCGGCGCGGAAGCCGATCCGGATACGCCCGCCGCGCTGCGGCGCGGGCGCAAGCTCGTGGTGCAGATCGGCGAGACCTTCGGCGACAAGAACGCGCCGACCTTCGTCGAGAAGCTCGACGCGCTCAAGCTGGCCGATAAGCTGCAGCTCGATCTCGCGCCCATCATGGTTTACGGCGACGACGTCACGCATATCGTCACCGAAGAGGGGATCGCGAATTTGCTGATGTGCCGCACTGCCGACGAGCGCGAGCAGGCGATTCGCGGCGTGGCGGGCTATACGGAAGTCGGGCGCGGGCGCGACCGGAAATTCGTCGAACGTCTGCGCGAGCGCGGCGTCATCCGCCGCCCCGAGGATCTCGGCATCGATCCGCTGGATGCCGACCGCCGCTGGCTTGCCGCGCGGTCGATCAAGGATCTCGTGCATTGGTCGGGCGGCCTGTATGCGCCGCCGAGCCGATTTCGAAACTGGTAAGAGGGCATGTCATGGAACAGCTGAGCTATCGCTTTACCACGAGCGGGCGTGCGAAGGGCGCGTCGACCGCCGCGCTGGTCGGCGTGGTCGCGTCCGGCAATCTCGAGGTGATGGTCGAGCGCGTCCTGCCGGGCAATGCATGCGAAATCGAGATCCGCACCGCCGCGGTTGGATTCGGCGAGGTCTGGCAGGCCGTCTTGACGGATTTCGTCGAGCGCTGCGCGCCGGGCGGCCTGCGCCTGTCCATCAACGATGGCGGCGCGCGGCCGGATACGGTTTCGCTCAGGCTCGCGCAGGCCGTCCGCGCCATTGAAAAGGAGGGGCGATGAGCGAAGCCAATCTCGACGGACTGCCATGCGTCGCGAATACGCACAGCTGGTACGAAGCGTCGGCGAGACAGCGTATCGACGGACTGCTCGATGTGGACAGTTTCGTCGAATTCGTCGGACCGGCCGAACGCGTGACGAGTCCGCACTTGCCGCTCTTCGATCTGCCGCAGCAGTTCGACGACGGCATGATCGTCGGCCGCGGCGCATTGGACGGCCGGCCGGTCCTGATCGCGGCGCAGGAAGGCCGCTTCATGGGCGGCGCGTTCGGCGAGGTCCATGGCGCGAAACTGACCGGACTGCTGCGCGCGGCGAGCGCGCTCGGCACGGTGCCGGTGTTGATCCTGTTCGATACGGGCGGCGTGCGGCTCCAGGAGGCCAATGCCGGCGAACTCGCGGTAGCCGAGATCATGCGCGCGATCGTCGACGCGCGGGCGGCCGGCGTTCCGGTCGTGGGACTGATCGGCGGCCGTGCGGGCTGCTACGGCGGCGGCGGTTTGCTGGCCGCTTGCTGCTCGGCGCTCGCGGTATCGGAGCAGGGCCGTATCAGCGTGTCGGGGCCCGAGGTCATCGAAACCAATCGCGGCGTCGAGGAATTCGATTCGAAGGACCGCGCCTTGATCTGGCGCACGATGGGCGGCAAGCACCGCACCTTGATCGGCGGCGCGGACCGCTATCTGGCCGACGATCTGCGCGCGTTCCGCGCGGCCGCGATCGAAATGACCGGCCGTGCGCCCGCCTTCGATATGGCGATGCTGCGCGCCGAACAGGCCCGGCTCGAAAAGCGGCTCGAACGGTTCGGCGCATGCGCCGATGCGCTCGACGTATGGCGCGCGCTGGGCGCCGAGACCCCCGAGGCCATTCCGGGGCTGCCGGACGATGCGTTTATCGCGCTCGCCGAGCAATTACAGGAGCCGCAGCATGACGCTCGATGAATTATTGCCCGCGTTATTCGAGCGCGGCTACGAGATCGACCATGACGCCGGGTTGATCTTCGGTCATGGCGATCTGGCCGGTACGCGCGTCGACGTGATAGGGGTGGCGCATCGTCGGCCGCTCGGCATCGACGAAGCGGTGCGGCTCGCCGCGCACGTGCTCGACACTGCCGCGCGCGGCGACGGCACGCCGATCCTGGTGCTCGTCGACAGCGACAGTCAACGCATGAGCAAGCGCGACGAATTGCTGGGACTGAACGAAGGGCTCGCGCATCTGGCGAAATGCTTGATGCAGGCCGATCTGGCCGGGCACCCGACGATCGGTGTGCTATACGGTCATACGGCCGCCGGGGCGTTCATTGCCACCGCGCTCGCCACGCGCGTGCTGCTCGCGCTCCCGGGCGCGGAGCCGGAGGTGATGGACTTGCCGTCGATGGCTCGCGTGACGAAATTGCCGCTCGACGTGCTGAAGGAAAAAGCGCGCTCGACGCCGGTATTTGCGCCCGGACTCGACAATCTCGCGCAGATGGGCGCGGTCGATGCGGTGCTCGATCCGGGCCGGCCGCTCTCGGAACAAGTCGCCGGGTGGCTGACTCGGCCCGCCGATCGCGTCGATCGGCGCGCGGAGCGGGGCCGCCCCGTCGCGTTCGACGTCGCGCAACGCGTATATGAGCTGGCTCGGGCCGCCCGCTAACGCGCCGTTGCGGCGCCATGCGTTCGCGACGCTGACCGAGGACGGGTGGGCGGCGCTGCTCGCGGACCGTCCGGCCCTCGCGGC
>CAUPOD010000148.1:0-6507 GCA_963512745.1 uncultured Burkholderia sp.
GAGATAGCCCTCGGTGCCGTTCGGCACGAGCGTCCATTCCGCAAGCGCCTGGCCGAGACGGCGCATCGTCTGATCGGGCAGGTCGGCCAGGCGCGCCTCGGGGGGCACCTGCTGCGCGGCCAGCCACGCGTGCGCGAGGCGCACCGGCACCCATTCGGCGAGCAGCGTGCCGATCTGGCGCTTCGAGCCAGACTTGGCCGCGATCAATTCGTGCGCGGCGTCGCGCTGGGGCAGCATATCGACGCGGATCGGCTCGCCCGGACGCCAATAGCTCGAGATTTGCAAAATACCGGGGCCGGACAGCCCGCGATGCGTGAACAGCAGATCCTCGATGAACGCGCCGCCGTCTTTTTTCGTGCCCGTTGCGACGCGCACCTCGAGCGACACGCCCGACAGTGCCGCGAACGGCGCCCAGTCGGCCGGCGCGAAGGTCAGCGGCACGAGCGCGGGACGCGTGTCGATCAGTTTGTGGCCGAACTGCTTGGCGAGGCGGTAGGCGAAATCGGTCGCGCCGATCGGCGGAATCGACAATCCGCCCGTCGCGATCACGAGCGCTTGCGCGCCGATCGTGCCGGCCGTGGTATCGAGTGCGAACCCGGCGCCGTCGCTATGGCGCACGGCCCCGACCGCCACCGGCCGGCGCCACGCGACACGCCCCGTGTCGCACTCGTGGCGCAGCAGTTCGATGATCTGCTCGCTCGAATCGTCGCAAAACAGCTGGCCCTTGTGCTTCTCGTGCCAGCGCACATGGTGCCGCTTGAGCAGATCGAGAAAATCGCGCGGCGTGTAACGCGCGAGCGCCGAACGGCAGAAGCGCGGATTGGCCGACAAATAGTTGTCGGGCCCCGCATGCAGGTTCGTGAAATTGCAGCGGCCGCCGCCCGAAATGCGGATTTTCTCGGCCAGCCGGGGCGCGTGATCGATCAGCACCACACGGCGCCCCAATTGCCCGGCCACGGCCGCGCTCATCATGCCGGCCGCGCCCGCGCCGATCACTGCGATATCGAAGTTTTCCATCGCGCGGATTGTACCCGCGGCGCCCCGCAACCAGGCACGAACCGGCCGTTGGGCCTATGCGGCACCGCAAAGGCCGGGCGGGCGCGCTGGTATACTGGCCGATTCCATCGAATTCAAGCCGCGCCGCGCGCGGCAAGTCCCGCTCATCATGCTCGTCCTCGGCATCGAAAGCTCCTGCGACGAAACCGGCCTCGCGCTGTACGACACCGAACGCGGCCTGCTCGCGCACGCGCTCCATTCGCAGATCGCCATGCACCGCGAATACGGCGGCGTCGTGCCGGAACTCGCGTCGCGCGACCACATCCGGCGCGCGCTGCCGCTGCTGAACCAGGTGCTGCAAGAGAGCGGCACGGCGCCGCCCGCGATCGACGCGATCGCCTACACGCAAGGGCCCGGGCTGGCCGGCGCGCTGCTCGTGGGCGCGAGCATCGCGAACGCGCTCGGCATGGCCTGGAACAAGCCGACCATCGGCATCCACCATCTCGAAGGGCATCTGCTGTCGCCGCTGCTCGTGGCCGAGCCGCCGCCGTTTCCGTTCGTCGCGCTGCTCGTGTCGGGCGGCCATACGCAACTGATGCGCGTGACCGACATCGGCGTGTACGAAACGCTCGGCGAAACGCTCGACGACGCCGCCGGCGAAGCGTTCGACAAGACCGCGAAGCTGCTCGGCCTCGGCTATCCGGGCGGCCCCGAAGTCTCGAAGCTCGCCGAACAAGGGACACCGGGCGCGATCGTCCTGCCGCGCCCGATGCTGCATTCGGGCGATCTCGATTTCAGCTTCAGCGGCCTCAAAACCGCCGTGCTCACGCAGATGAAGAAGATCGAAACGGCCGGCCTGGACGCGGCCGCGTTCGAACAGGCCCGCGCCGATCTCGCGCGCGGTTTCGTCGACGCGGCCGTCGACGTGCTGGCCGCCAAATCGCTCGCCGCGCTCAAGCGCACGCGCCTGAAGCGGCTCGTGGTGGCGGGCGGCGTCGGCGCGAACAAGCAGTTGCGGGAGACGCTGTCGAACGCGGCGCGCAAGCGCGGCTTCGACGTGCACTACCCCGATCTCGCGCTGTGCACCGACAACGGCGCGATGATCGCGCTCGCGGGCGCGCTGCGCCTCGAGCGCTGGCCCGCGCAAGCCCAGGCCGACTACGCGTTCACCGTGAAGCCGCGCTGGGATCTGAGTTCGCTCGCGCGCGCATAACGAGCGCGCCAAGCTTCGCGTCGCGCGCCGGGACGCGAACGGGATAACCGGCCGTTATCGAACACGCCGGCAAACGCCCACATGTGCGCGCAGCCGCGCTTTCGACTTTCAACCGCGCTGAATCATGCAAGTCGCCGTGGCGTGCGCGAGCAGCTTGCCGTCGGCGCTCCTGAGCTCGCCTTCGGCAATGCCGAGGTTGCGCGACATATTCAGCACGCGCCCTTCCGCCACCAATTCCACGTCGCGCGGCACGGGCCGCACCATCTTCACGTTCAGATCGATCGTGCCGTAGCCGACGCCCGCTTCGAGCATCGTATGCACGGCGCATCCCGTCACCGAATCGAGCACGCTCGCGGCGAAGCCGCCATGCACGCCGCCGAGCGGATTCAAGTGGCGCCCGTCGGCGCGCGCACTGAACTTCGCGTAGCCGCTCTCGACAGCCTCGAGCTTCATCGGAATGGTCTCGCCCATCGACGGCATCGGAAAGTGCCCGTCCACGCCCGCGCGCAGCAGTTCGAGGCCCGACAGAGAAAAAGGATTCATGCGCTTCTCCCGAAAGATATTCCAGCGCGCGGACACGCGCGCCGCCGCTGGAGTGCTATAGTTAGTTCCAAATTGGAACTTATTATCGGCAACAGCGCACGGCGGTGTCAACGCGCACGGCGCGAACCCGAGCCTCAACTCTATAATCGAGGCTGTTCACACCGCTTACACCCCTACCTAGCTGCACCCGTATATGAAATGGAATGATGTCGGTACGATGCCGTGTTCGGCCGCCCGCACGCTCGCCGTGCTCGGCGACCGCTGGACGCTGTTGATCCTGCGCGATGCGTTTCTCGGCGTACGCCGCTTCGAGGCGTTCCAGACGCGGCTCGGCCTGACGCGCCACGTGCTCGCCAACCGGCTCGCGCGCCTCGTCGAGGAAGGCATCCTGGAGAAACGGCCGTATCAGGAGCGCCCGCTGCGCCACGAATACCGGCTCAGCGTCAAGGGCCGCGACCTCTATCCGGTGCTGCTGTCGCTGATGACGTGGGGCGACCGCTGGAAGGACGACGGGAGCGGGCCGCCCGTGCTGCTCCGCCATCGCAATTGCGGACAGGTGATGCAGCCCGTGATGGTGTGCTCGGAATGCGGCGAGACGCTCGATCCGCGCCAGGTCGAGGTGCTGCCCGGCCCGGGCGTCACGGCCAAGACCGAAGAGCCTGCGGTGTGACGCCAAGCCGTGGCGCGCATTCGCGCGCCGCTCGCCTCCAACCCTGCTTCTAGACCTTCAAGCAGCCAAGCGCTTGTCGCGCTCGATCAGCGCGTACGCGCTATGGTTGTGGATCGATTCGAAATTCTCGGCCTCGAGCACGTAGGCGCCGATGCGCTCGTCGCGGTCGAGCCGCTGCGCGACGTCGCGCACGAGATCCTCCACGAACTTCGGATTCTCGTACGCGCGCTCCGTGACGAACTTCTCGTCGGGGCGCTTGAGCAGGCCCCATAGCTCGCACGACGCCTCTTCCTCGGCGATGCGGATCAATTCCTCGACCGCGACCTCGGCGTTCAACTCGGCATCGATCGTCACGTGCGAGCGCTGGTTGTGCGCGCCGTACCGCGAGATCTGCTTCGAACACGGGCACAGGCTCGTGACGGGCACGAGTACCTTGAGAAACACGCGCGTGGTGCCATCGCGCGTCTCGCCGGTCAGGCTCACCTCGTAATCGAGCAGGCTGCGCACACCCGAAACCGGCGCGGTCTTTTCGACGAAATACGGGAACGTGACTTCGATGCGGCCGGACCGCGTATCGAGCTTGTCGAGCATCGCGGCGAGCAGCGCGCGCATCTCGGCCGGGCTCAACGGCGCCTCGCGCGCTTCGAGCAGCGCCACGAAACGCGACATGTGCGTGCCCTTCTGATCGGGCGGCAGATATACGTCGAGATTCCAGGTGCCGACGGTGGCCTGGGCCGTACCGTTCTCGGTGCGCACGGTCAGCGGATGGCGCACGCCGCGCACGCCCACGCGTTGAATCGGAATCTGGCGCGTGTCCGCCGAACTCTGCACGTCGGGCATCGCGAAACCGGGGTTCATCTGGTTCATCGGGATTCAGTCCTTGTATGCGCAGTACAGCCGCGCCGGCTCACCATCGGCGACGCGCTGCAGCCTGTAAACGCAACATGGGCCCGCGGGCCCATGTATGCACGGAGAAGCGCCCTGATTCTGACGGCGCGTAGAATGCCGAGCCGCCAAGCGCGGCCAGGGTCCAACGGAGGCCGGCGCCTAGTCCGGCCCGGCCACACGCGGCTCGCTTACGCCACGCGCATGGCGTGGCTCGCGCCGCTCGTTTGCGCCGGAAAGCGCTCGCGGATCGAACGTTCGATGCCGGCCGCGTCGAGACCGCACTGCGACAGCAGCTTGGCGGGATCGCCGTGATCGATGAAGCGGTCGGGCAGGCCCAATTGCAGGACCGGACGCACGACCGCGCTCTCGGCCAGCGCCTCGACGCAGGCCGAACCCGCGCCGCCCATCACGCAGCCTTCCTCGACCGTCACGAGCACGTCGTGCGTCTCGGCCAGCTTGCGCACGAGTTCGGCGTCGAGCGGCTTCACGAAGCGCATGTTCGCGACCGTCGCATCGAGCGTTTCGGCCGCGGCCAGCGCGGGCGCGACCATCGTGCCGAACGCGAGGATCGCCACGCGCTGGCCGGCCGGCTTCTGGCTTTCGCGGCGCAGTTCGCCCTTGCCGAGCGGCAGTTCCGTCATCTGCTTGACCGTGGCCACGCCCGTGCCCGCGCCGCGCGGGTAGCGCACGGCCGTCGGGTTCGGCTGCTGGAGCGCCGTGTACAGCATCTGGCGGCATTCGTTCTCGTCCGCCGGCGCCATCACGGTCATGTTCGGGATGCAGCGCAGAAAGGCCATATCGTACGCGCCCGCGTGCGTCGCGCCGTCGGCGCCGACGAGGCCCGCGCGGTCGATCGCGAACACCACGGGCAGGTTCTGCAGCGCCACGTCGTGGATCAATTGGTCGTAGGCGCGCTGCAGGAACGTCGAGTAGATCGCCACGACCGGCTTCAAGCCTTCGGTCGCGAGACCGCCCGCGAACGTGACCGCGTGCTGCTCGGCGATGCCGACGTCGAAGTAACGATCCGGGAAGCGCTTCTCGAATTCGACCATGCCCGAACCCTCGCGCATCGCGGGCGTGATGCCGACCACGCGCTTGTCGAGTTCGGCCGCGTCGCACAGCCATTCGCCGAACACCTGCGTGTAGGTCTTCTTGCCCGGCGCCGTGGACGGCTTGATACCTTCGGCCGGATTGAACTTGCCCGGGCCGTGGTAGAGCACCGGATCGGCTTCGGCGAGCTTGTAGCCCTGGCCCTTCTTCGTCACCACGTGCAGGAACTGCGGGCCGCGCAGTTCCTTGATGTTCTGCAGCGTCGGGATCAGCGAATCGAGATCGTGACCGTCGATCGGCCCGATGTAGTTGAAGCCGAATTCCTCGAACATCGTGGCCGGCACGAGCATGCCCTTCGCGTGCTCCTCGAACTTGCGCGCGAGTTCGAGCACGGGCGGCGCCACGCTGAGCACGCGCTCGACGCCCGCGCGCGCGGCCGCGTAGAAGCGGCCCGTCATCAGGCGCGCCAGATAGCGGTTCAGCGCGCCGACCGGCGGCGAGATCGACATGTCGTTGTCGTTCAGAATCACGAGCAGCGGCAGGTCGTCGTAGACGCCCGCGTTGTTCATCGCCTCGAACGCCATGCCGGCCGTCATCGCGCCGTCGCCGATCACGGCGATCGAGGTACGCTTGTCGCCCGTCAGCTTGCTGCCGACGGCCATGCCGAGCGCGGCCGAGATCGAGGTGCTCGAATGCGCGGTGCCGAACGTGTCGTACGGCGATTCGTCGCGGCGCGGGAAGCCCGAGATGCCGCCCTGCTGACGCAGCGAATGCATCTGGTCGCGGCGCCCCGTGAGGATCTTGTGCGGATAGGTCTGGTGGCCGACGTCCCACACGATGCGGTCGTCGGGCGTGTCGAACACGTAGTGGAGCGCGATCGTCAACTCGACCGTGCCGAGGTTGGACGACAAATGGCCGCCCGTCTTCGAGACGCTGTCGAGCACGTACGCGCGCAGCTCGTCCGCGAGCGCGCGCAACTGGGTGCGGTCAAGACGGCGCAGATCGGCCGGGGTGTCGATAGTTTTCAGCAAGTCGTACATCGTCGTTCCATTGTAGGCACATGGCGCCGCGCCTGGCTGCACGCGGTCGCGAACAGGCACATCAGCTGACTCGGTTGACTACCAGATCGGCCAATTCGAGCAGACGG